>JBKJVO010000225.1:0-3290 GCA_046717305.1 Candidatus Limnocylindrales bacterium | reverse complement strand
CCGGAGGCGGACCTGGGCCGCGCTCTCCTCGCCGGTGGCATAGAGAATGCCGCTCGCCGGCTCGGATCCGGCGGCCACGCCCGCCGCAGCCTGCAGCAGCAGCGTGGACTTGCCGACGCCCGGCTCGCCACCGAGAAGCACGAGCGATCCCGGCACGAGCCCGCCGCCCAGAACGCGGTCCAGCTCTCCGATGCCGACGCGGATCCTGGGCGCGTCCGCGGTCCCGACCGCGCCGAGGGCGACGGCCGCGGCAGGCTCCCGGGACGGCCGCGCGCCGGCGACGCGTTCGGCGCGCGTGGGCAGCTTGACGACGGTCTCGACGAGGGAGTTCCAGGCGCTACAGGCCCGGCACTGCCCCTCCCAGCGGAGGAACGACTCACCGCACGTCTGGCAGACGAACCGGCTGCCCGCCCGAGCCACCGGCGGCTAGGAGACTTCGACGGGCGTCTTGAGCTCCGCGGCGTGAACGTCCAGCCCGGCTTCCGTGCCGCGATCGACGACGATCGTGGTGCCAGGCTCGTACCGCCCCAGGAGCAGGTGCTCGGCGAGCACGTCCTCGATGAGGTTCTGGATCACGCGGCGCAGGGGTCGGGCGCCGTAGGCCGGATCCCAGCCGAGCTTGATGAGGTGGTCCTTCGCTTCCTGCGTGACCTCGAGGAACAGCTGCTGGGCCTTGAGCTGATCGCGAACCCGCTTGAGCATCAGCTCGACGATCTGTCGGATCTCGTCCACCGTCAGCGTCCGGAAAACGACCGTCGCATCGATGCGATTGAGGAACTCCGGCCTGAAGTTGTTCTTCAGCTCCGCCTGGTCCTTCTCGCGCATGATGTCGTACGAGTTCTGCTCGCGGGCCTCGTCCGTGTCCGCAACGGCCCGGAATCCGAGCGTCGAACCGGTCTGGAGCTGCCTGGCCCCGAGGTTGGAGGTCATGATGATGATGCAGTTCCGGAAATCGACCCGGCGTCCCTTCGCGTCCGTCAGCTGCCCGTCCTCCAGGATCTGGAGGAGGATGTTGAAGACATCCGGGTGGGCCTTCTCGACCTCGTCGAGGAGCACGACCGCGTAGCTCTTCCGCCGGACCGCCTCGGTCAGCTGGCCACCCTCGTCGAAGCCGACGTATCCGGGCGGCGCCCCGACGAGCCGGCTCACGTTGTGGCGCTCCATGAACTCGCTCATGTCGATCTTGATGAGCGTGTCCTCGCTCCCGAACATGAACTCGGCCAGCGCCTTCGCGAGCTCCGTCTTCCCGACGCCGGTGGGCCCGAGGAAGATGAACGAGCCGATCGGCCGCTTCGGGTCCTTCAGGCCGGCGCGGGCGCGCCGAACGGCCTTCGAGACGATCTCGATCGCCTCCTGCTGCCCAATGACCCGGTTGTGGAGCGCATCCTCCATGTGGAGGAGCCGCTCGGACTCCCCCTGCGCGATCCGGGTGACCGGGATCCCGGTCCACATCGCCACGATCTGGGCGATCTCCTCCTCGTCAACGGGCGGAGCGTCGCCTGCCACGGACGTCTGCCAGGCCTCGCGGAGGCCGTCGACACGCTCGCGGACCTCGGCCTCTGACTCGCGGAGTTTCGCCGCGGACTCGTACTCCTGAGCGTTGATCGCAGCGTCCTTCTCCTTGGTCACGCGCTCGAGCTCGCGCTGCGCGTCGCGGAGCGCGGGCGGTGCCGAGGCGTGGCGGAGCCGGACCCGGCTGGAGGCCTCGTCGATCAGGTCGATCGCCTTGTCCGGAAGGTGCCGGTCCGTGATGTAGCGGATCGACAGGTCCACGGCGGCCTGAACGGCGCCGTCCGTGATCGTGACCTTGTGGTGCTGCTCATATCGCTCGCGAATCCCCTTGAGGATCTCGATGGTCTGTTCGAGCGTCGGCTCCTCCACCATGACCGGCTGGAAGCGCCGCTCGAGGGCCGCGTCGCGCTCGATGTACTTGCGGTAGTCGTCCAGGGTCGTGGCGCCGATGCACTGCAGCTCGCCGCGGGCCAGGGGCGGTTTGAGGATGTTCGCCGCGTCGATCGCGCCCTCGGCGGCTCCGGCACCCACGAGCGTGTGGAGCTCGTCGATGAACAGGACGGCGTCGTTCGTATTGCGGAGCTCCTCGATGATCTTCTTCAGCCGCTCCTCGAACTCGCCGCGGTACTTCGTGCCGGCGACGAGCGAGCCGATGTCCAGCGTGAGGACGCGCTTGTTGAGCAGGATGTCCGGAACGTCACCCGCGACGATCCGATGCGCGAGACCTTCTGCGATCGCCGTCTTGCCGACGCCCGGCTCGCCAATCAGGGCCGGGTTGTTCTTCTGCTTCCGGCCGAGGATCTGGATGACCCGCTCGATCTCCTTCTCGCGGCCGATCACGGGGTCGAGCTTGCCGGCGCGTGCGGCGTCGGTGAGGTTGATCCCCAGGGCGTCCACGGTGGGGGTCTTGGAGGTCCGCTTCGTCTCCTGGGCCGGCCCGACGGCGGACGACTGTGACAGGACGCGGATGACTTCGTGGCGAACCTTGTCCAGGTTGACGCCGAGGGACTCGAGGACGCCGGCTGCGATCCCCTCGCCCTCGCGGACGAGACCGAGGAGCAGATGCTCGGTGCCGATGTAGTTGTGGCCGAGGCGGCGCGCCTCGTCGATCGCCAGCTCGATGACGCGCTTCGCGCGAGGCGTGAGGCCGACTTCACCGACCACGGGACGATCTCCCCGGCCGATGATGAACTCGACGGCGGTCCGGACCTTGGCGAGCTCGACGTTCATGTTCTCGAGCACACGGGCGGCGACGCCCTCGCCCTCACGCACGAGCCCGAGGAGGAGGTGCTCGGTTCCGATGTAGTTGTGGTTGAACCGCTGCGCCTCGTCCTGGGCAAGCGTCAGGACCTTGCGCGCACGATCAGTAAACTTGTCGAAGCGCTCCATCGGTTCGAACGCCTGTTCCCCTTCTGCGCCTCGCGGGACGCACGGCCATGCTAGCACGCGATCCCGGAGCACAAGCCCCTGCTGCCCTGGGGGCCGAGCGGGTCTCGCCGATCCGCCGCGACCAGCCGCGGCCCTCGTGGATTGGGACGCCCGCGCCATCCGGATGGTTCGACTTCCGGACGCGATACGGCGCGCCGGAGTTACCGACGGCCCGATGAAGCTGGTGTCGTGGAAGGCCGGTCAGGCCCGCGTCGGGGTCTCGTCCTTTGCCTCGGGCTCGGGTTCGGCGGCGACGGCCTCCGGCTCGGGCTCGGGTTCGGCGGCGACGGCCTCCGGCTCGGGCTCGGGATCGGCGGCGACGGCCTCCGGCTCGGGCTCGGGTTCGGAGG
>JBKJVO010000224.1:0-2598 GCA_046717305.1 Candidatus Limnocylindrales bacterium | reverse complement strand
GCACAGGACTGAGATCGCGGCCGCGCCGCCCCGCTGGTACGCCTGCGCCCGCGCCACGATGTCCTCGGCCGCGCCGGCGATGGCGCCGGCCGACGGCGAGGATCGCATGATCTCGGCGATGACGTGCAGCCCGGGTGCGGCGAGCCGTTCGGCGATGGGTCGCGGCGGTGGGGCGGCGGCCACGCGACGCCTGAGCTCCGCCCGGTCGATGTCGGCGAGCTCCGCGATCACGTCTGCCCGGCGCCGCGCGGCGATCTCGGCGACGACGCCGGCGCGAACACGGCCTCCTGTCGTGACCGTCATGCGGCACCTCCGCCGGCGGCCGGCTTCGCGGCCCGGAGCCGCTCGAGGAGCGCGAACGCAGCGCCGTCGTCGATGGTCGCCGCGGCGAGCGCGATTCCGTCCCGGACCGAGGACACCCTCCCGGCCGCGACGAAGGCTGCGCCGGCGTTGAGCAGCACGACGTCGCGTCGCGGCCCGCCCGCGCCCTGCAGGATCCCAACCGTGATCGCGGCGTTCTCCTCGGCCGTCCCGCCGCTCAGCTCGGAGGTCGCGGCCGCGCGCAGCCCCAGCGCGACCGGATCCACGCGCGACTCCGCGATGCCGTCGGGTCGGACGTCGAGGATCACGCCGGTTCCGTCGAGCGGCAGCTCGTCCACGCCGAGCCCGTGGACGACGAGCGTCCGCTCGGTCCCGAGCCGCCGCGCGACCTCCGCGATCCGCGGCGCGGCGCTCGCGTCGCCCACCCCCAGCAGCGCCCGCATCGCTCCTGCCGGATTCGTCAGCGGCCCGAGCAGGTTGAACGCGGTCCGCACGCCGATCTCGCGACGGGTCGGGCCGGCGTGGCGCATCGCCGGGTGGAAGACCGGCGCAAAGAGGAACGCGAACCCGAGATCGCGAAGGTCAGCTGCCGCGGACACCGCGTCGTGATCCACCCGCACGCCCAGCGCCTCCAGCACGTCCGCCGCGCCCGAGCGGGACGTGATCGCCCGGTTGCCGTGCTTGGCGACCGTTACGCCGGCCGCCGCGACGACGAGCGCCGAGGTCGTCGAGATGTTGAACGTGCCGGACCCGTCGCCGCCCGTCCCGACGACATCGATCGTGCCCTCGGGAGCCTCCACGCGGAGCACCCGCTCGCGCATCGCGGTCGCGAAGCCGGCCAGCTCGTCCACGGTCTCGCCGCGCATCCGGAGGGCCACGAGGAGTGCGGCCAGCTGGGCCGGCGTGGCCTCGCCGTCCATGACCGAGCCCATCGCGAGCCGCGCCTCGTCGAGATCGAGCGTCCGTCCGTCGATGACGGCCGCGAGGGCGGCACGAACCAGATCGCTCATCGGTCCGCCCCCGCGCGCCCTGCGTCGGCCAGCCCGGCGGTGGCAAAGGAGCCAGTGGCATCGTCGAGGAGCGACGCATCCCCCTCCCCGCCGAGCCGGAGGAAGTTCGCGAGGAGGTGCGGACCCTCCGGCGTGAGCACGCTCTCGGGGTGGAACTGGACGCCTTCCATCGGCAGGGCGACGTGGCGGATCCCCATGATCACCCGATCCACCTCGGAGATCGCGGTGACGCGGAAGCCGTCCGGAAGGGTCTCGGGATCGATGCACAGCGAGTGGTACCGAGCGGCCATGAAGCTCGGCGGCATCCCGGCGAGGAGGCCGGCACCGTCGTGACTGACCTCCGACGCCTCGCCGTGGACGAGCGTCGGCGCGCGAACGATCCGCCCGCCGTACGCGGCGGCCATCGACTGCATCCCGAGGCACACGCCGAGGAGCGGGATCTCGCGGTCGGCCGCGACCCTGATCGCGTCCATCGAAACGCCGGCTCCGTCCGGATCCCCCGGCCCGGGGGAGATGACGATCCCCCGAAGGTCCGCGACCGGGTCGTCTGCCATCGCCTCGACACCCGTCCGGTCGATGGCGTCGTTGCGGAGGACGGTCACCTTCGCCCCGGTGGCCTCGAGCGCCTGGACGAGGTTGTACGTGAAGCTGTCGTAGTTGTCGACGACGAGGATCATGCCGACGTCCCCGCGGCGAGCTCGATCGCGCGGCGCAGCGCCGCGGCCTTGTGCTCGGTTTCCTCGAATTCCTTCTCGGGCACGCTCGCGGCGACGATCCCGGCGCCGGTGTGGATGTGGGCCCGGCCGTCCTTCAGGACCGCGCTCCGGATCGTGATCGCCGTGTCCAGGTTGCCGTCGTAGCCGAGGTAGCCCACCGCGCCACCGTACAGCCCTCGGCGCTCGCCCTCCGCGGCGGCGATCAGCTGCATCGCCCGGACCTTCGGCGCGCCGGACAGCGTGCCGGCCGGGAAGACGGCCCGCAGGGCATCGAGGGCGTCGAGGCCCGGCCGGAGCCGCCCCTCGACGTGGCTCACGAGATGCAGGACGTGCGAGTACTTCTCGACCTCCATGTACTTGCTGACGGTCACCGTCCCGGGGCGGGCCACCCGACCGAGGTCGTTGCGCCCGAGGTCGACGAGCATCACGTGCTCGGACCGTTCCTTGGGATCCGCGAGGAGGTCCTCGGCGAGGCGGACGTCGTCCTCGGGGGACTTGCCCCGCGGCCGCGACCCGGCAATCGGGTGCGTGATCGCCTGCTTGCCCGTCAC
>JBKJVO010000223.1:0-5795 GCA_046717305.1 Candidatus Limnocylindrales bacterium | reverse complement strand
CGTACTGGTACCCTCGCCGGGATGACTCCTCGAACGACGGTCGCCGTCGGGCTGCTGTCCGGGGTCGCCGTCACGCTGGCCGCCCTGCTGGCCACGGTGGCCCTCCTGCCGGACCCGATGCCGTCCGCCGACGCCTCTCCGTCGCCTGCACCGTCCGGCGAGCTCTCAGGGAGCGCGTCTCCGCCGTCGTCTCCCGGCCCGTCCGCGGCGTCCACCGTCGTCGCATCGATCGGCGCCCCCCTCTTTTACGGCGGGGACCCCGCACCCCCGCTGAAGGTGCCCCAGCTCGGCGGCGGCGAGATCGATCTCGCGAACCTGGACGGCCGCCCGGTCTGGATCTACTTCATGCAGACGACGTGCCCGTCGTGCGTGGACGAGTTTCCGCTGATGAACGGCTTTGCCGTGCGCTATGCGGATGTCGCCGGCCTCGTGGTCGTCGCGATCGACATCCGCGAGGACGAGGGCACGGTCGCGGCGTTCGCCCTGAGCCTCAATGCCACGTTTCCGATCGGTCTGGACACGGACGGCGCCGCCCAGACGGCGTGGGGCGCGGTTGCGCTGCCGATCCACTTCTGGGTGGATCGCGACGGGATCATCCGGGCCGGAGCGCTCGGCGGCATCGGGCCGGATGTCATGGCGGAGAACCTCTCGACGATCCTCCCCGGGGTGGTCGTCACGCCGTAGCCCGGCCACGCTCGCGGCTCGTGGCCGTTCGGGCGGCACGCCAACGGCCGATCGCGCTCGCTGCGTCCCGGACGGCGCGCCCACGCCCCCCAGTATTCCGGGGAGGAGTATTGGGCGCGTGATCCAACGATCGAGGGGTCAGGAGCGGCCTCGGGATCGACGGATGTGTCTCCAGCGGATATCTCGTCGCTCTACGGCGCCTGTGACGAGCACTCGCGGCCCGATGGCCGTGGTTTACCGCCAATTACGCTTCCTTGGAATATCTCCTGGCGTTGGGTGGAGCAGGCCGTGCGGGTGGTCGATCCCGGCTCGTGGCCGTCCGGGTGGAGAAGGGTGTGCCGGAACGTGATCCCTGAAAACGCTCCCTACCCGATCGCGGCGGCCGCGTCCCGAACGATGTCGAGGAGCGGACCGGGGACCAGGCCCAGGACGACCGTGAGGATCGTCGCGACGATCAGCCCGCCCCACAGGAGCCGGCCGTGGGTGAGTGCCGGCGCCTCAGACTGCGGCTCGCGCATGAACATGTAGACCACGACGCGGAGGTAATAGAACGCGGCGGCCGCGGCGTTGAGCACGAGGACGATCGCCAGCAGGCCCATGGCCCAGCTGCCGTCCTGGTTCGCCTCGACGGCGGCAACGATGACGAGCGCCTTGCCGAGGAAGCCGGCGGTCGGCGGGATGCCGGTCAGCGACAGGAGGAAGAGCGTCATCAGGATGCCGAGGGCCGGCTCCCGGCGCCCGAGGCCGGCGAACGTGTCCAGGTTGGAGGTCACGCCGGCGCGCTTCTGCAGCGCGGCGATGACGGCGAACGCGCCGAGGTTCATGAACGAGTACGCGACGCCGTAATAGAGGAGGCCCTCCAGGCCCTCGATCCGGCCGGCGGCGTAGGCCGCGAGGCCCACGAGCATGTAGCCGGTGTGGGCGATGGAGCTGTACGCGAGCATCCGTTTGACGTTCGTCTGGGTCAGTGCCACGAGGTTCCCGAGCGTCATCGTCAGGACCGCGAGGACGACCATCACCGCGAACCAGTCCGCCTTCAGCGGCCCGAGGGCCTCCACGAAAAGGCGAAGAATGAGGGCGAACGCACCGATCTTCGGGCCGACCGACAGGTACCCCGTCACCGGTGTCGGCGAGCCCTGGTACGCGTCCGGCGTCCAGTAGTGGAACGGGACCGCCGCGATCTTGAAGGCGACGCCCGTCGTCATGAACGCGAGGCCGAGCGCGAGACCCGGGGAGACCCCGCCGCCGGCGGTCAGCGCCGCGAGCGCGTCCGCGACATCGGCGACGCGGGTGGTGCCGGTGAGGCCCCACACGAACGCGAGGCCGAACAGGAAGATGGCCGAGCTGAACGAGCCGAGGAGGAAGTATTTGATCGCGCCCTCGGTCGAGTAGCCGTCGCTCTTGTGGTAGCCCGCCAGCAGGTATCCGGGCAGCACCATCAGCTCCAGGCCGATGAACAGGACGAGCAGGTCCGCCGAAGCGGCGATCAGCATCGCACCGGTCATCGCGAACAGGAGGACGATCGCGAACTCGGCGATCGGCAGGCGGCGCGGCACGAGGTAGTCCGGGCCGAAGACGATCGTCAACGCGACGATCGCGATGAACAGAACGTCGAGGAACGTCGTGAGCGCGTCCACCTTGTAGGTCCCGCCGAACGCGGTCGCGGAGGTGCCGCCGGTGGCGATCGTGAGCACGCCCAGGATCGCGAGTCCGATCAGGCTGACGGCGATCACCGGCCCCCGACGCCCCGGCCAGGCGAGGTCCACGACGAGGACCGCGGCGGCCAGCACGATCGCCCCGGCGAGCGGCGCGATCGTGACGAGGTCCTGGAAGGTCATCGCGCCGCGCCTACGTGCCGCTCTCGGCCGCGGCGGGCTGCGCCCGGCGCGGGAGGGTCACGACCCGCACGACGACGATCGCGGCAAGGAAGCCCAGGCCGAGGGCAACGGCGAGCGGGTCGATCGGGATCGCGGTGCCGGTCCCGGCGTCATGGACCGCGTTCGTCACCGGGCCATCGATCATCTCGAGCAGAATCCCCGGGAAGAGCCCGAACGCCACCACGAGGGCGGCGAGCGGCGCGAGCGTGAGGATCTCCATCGGGCTGATGTCCGTCAGGCGATTGCCCAGGCCGGCGAGGAAGCCGGACAGCTCGCCGGTGACGACCCGCTGGAACATCCACAGGAGGTACGCGGCGCCGAGGATCATCACGAACGCCGCGACGACGGCCGTCCAGGGGTTCGCCGCGAACGTCCCGACGAGGGCCAGGAACTCGCCGACGAAGCCGGACAGGCCCGGCAGGCCGGCCGAGGCGAAGACGAAGAACCCGAAGATCGCGACATACACGGGAGTCCGTGCGGCGAGGCCGCCCATCTTCGCGATTGTCCGGTCGTGGGTCCGTTCGTAGATGACCCCGACCAGGAGGAAGAGGGCGCCGGTGATCAACCCGTGGTTGACCATCTGGAGGATCGCCCCGGCCATGCCCTGCGGCTGGAAGACGAAGATGCCGAGCGTCACGAAGCCCATGTGGCTGACCGACGAGTACGCGACGAGCTTCTTGAGGTCCGGCTGGACGAGCGCGACGATCGCGCCGTAGATGATCGCGATGAGGCTCAGGACGATGATCGCCGGCGCGAATGTCTGGGCGGCGTCCGGGTAGAGCGAAAGCGTCCAGCGGATGAACCCGTACCCGCCCAGCTTCAGGAGCACGCTGGCAAGGATCACCGAGCCTGCCGTCGGCGCCTCGACGTGGGCGTCGGGAAGCCAGGTGTGGAACGGGAACATCGGGACCTTGATCGCAAAGGCCAGGAAGAACGCCCCGAAGGCCAGGAGCTGGAGGGCCGGATCGAATCCGCCGCCGGCGGTCGCGAACGCGCGGAGGGCCTGGAAGTCGAACGCCCCGGTCCAGTCGCCGCCATGCGCGGCCTGGAAGGCGAACGCGGTCGCGAGGATCGCCACGAGCATGAGGAGCGACCCGACCAGCGTGTACAGGACGAACTTGATCGTGGCGTAAATCCGGTTCGGCCCGCCCCAGATCCCGATGATCAGGTACATCGGGACGAGGACGATCTCCCAGAAGATGTAGAACAGGAACGAGTCGAGCGACAGGAAGACGCCGATCATCCCGACCTCGAGGACCAGGAAGGAGACCATGTACTCCTTGATCCGGGTCTGGATCGGCTTGAAGCTCGCGAGGATGCTGATCCAGGTCAGCGTCGTCGTCAGGACGACGAGCGCCAGGGACAGCCCGTCCACGCCGAGCTTGTACTCGATCCCGAAGACCGGGATCCAGCTCGCCTCCTCCACGAACTGGAAGAGGCCGCCACGATCCGCCGAGAACCCGACGACGAGGAGGAGCGAGGCGACCCAGGCGAGGAGCGCTGCGGCGAGCCCGACCGGGCGGGCGAACCGGGCCGGCAGGAGGGCCACGACGAGCGCTCCCGTGAGCGGCAGGAACGTGACGATCGACAGCATAGGCAGGCCGTCCATCGCCTACTGCCCCGCGATCATGAGGTACGCGCCGACCATGACGATCAGCCCGATCGCGATGCCGAGCGCGTAGTTCTGGACACGGCCGGTCTGGACGCGGGCCAGCCCGCCGCCGCTGCGGCGGGTGACGGACCCGATGCCGTTGACGATGCCGTCCACGACGTTCGCGTCAAACCACCACAGTGCGGCGGCCAGGCGGCCGCCGATCACGATGAAGACGAGATGGTTCAGCTCGTCGAACCACCACTTGTTCAGCGAGGCGCGGTAGAGGAAGGGAGCCCGCGCAGAGAGCGCCTCGACCTGATCGGGCCGGCCGCGCCGCCGGAGTGAGCCGATCTCCACGCCGAACAGGCGCCATGCGGCGAGCATGCCCGCCGTCGCGACGGCGATGCTGATCAGGATCAGGACGCCGTCGATCCCGAAGATCGCGAACTCCGCCTCGTGGCGGCCCAGGATCTCCAGCCCTTGCGCGTAGACGGGCTCAAGCCAGCCCGCGAGGAGCCCAGGCCCCGTGGCCCCGACGAGCGGCCCGAGCGGCGGTCCCGGCCAGGCGAGGAACAGACCGAGCAGCACGGACGGGATGGCGAGCAGCCACAGCGGGATCGTCATCACCCGCGGCGATTCGTGGATCTTCGGCTCGACCGCCTTGTCCACCCGGCTCTCGCCCCAGAAGGTCAGGCCGATCAGCCGGAACATGTAGAACGCGGTCATGACCGCGACGAGGACGCCGATCGCCCAGACCCAGGCGAAGCCGAGCTTGAAGGCCTCGCCCAGGATCTCGTCCTTGGAAAAGAAGCCGGCCAGCGGCGGGATCCCGGAGATCGCGATCGCGCCGACGAGCATCGTCCGGTACGTGTGCGGGATCTTCTTCGCCAACCCACCCATCTTCCGCATGTCCTGCTCCTCGTGGACCGCGTGGATCACGGAGCCGGAGCCGAGGAACAGCAGGCCCTTGAAGAACCCGTGGGTCATGAGGTGGAAGATCGCCGCGGTCCACGCGCCCACGCCCAGCGCGGCGAACATGTAGCCCAGCTGGGACAGCGTCGAATACGCCAGCACGCGCTTGATGTCCGTCTGGGTCATCGCGATCGAGGCGGCCAGGATCGCCGTGAAGATGCCGATCCCGGCCACGACCACCATCGCCTCCGGGGCGCTGGCGAAGATCGGGTTCGCCCGGGCCACGAGGTAGACGCCGGCGTTCACCATCGTCGCGGCGTGGATCAGGGCGGACACCGGCGTGGGGCCCTCCATCGCGTCCGGCAACCAGACGTGGAGCGGGAACTGGGCGCTCTTGCCCATCGCGCCGGCGAAGATCAGCAGGGCGACGATCCCGAGCGGGATCGGGAAGGCGACGAGCGTCTCGCTCGTGAGGACGTGGATGGACTCGCGGATGTTGAGCGTGCCGGTGTTCACCCAGATCGCCATGATCCCGAGCGCGAACCCGACGTCCCCGACGCGGTTGACGATGAACGCCTTCTTGCTGGCCAGCGCCGCGGAGTTCTTGCGGTACCAGAACCCGATGAGCAGGTAGCTGCTCAGGCCCACCAGCTCCCAGGCCACGAAGACGGTGAGCCAGTTGTCGCCGAGGACGAGCAGGAGCATCGAGAACATGAACAGGTTGAGGT
>JBKJVO010000222.1:0-2876 GCA_046717305.1 Candidatus Limnocylindrales bacterium | reverse complement strand
GGAGCGCGGCGCCGAGCGCCGCGGCGAGCGCCCGGCCCGGAGCGCCGTGCAGCTCGAGGTCCGCGAGTGTCGGCAGCCTGCCGTCGGCCGCGCCTTCGACCGCCTCGCGGCCGAGGAGCGCGAGGATCCGCTGGCCGGCCTCGCCGCCGGACGGCTCCAGGACGGCCTCCCCGAGCCCGACCCGGCCGTCATCCGCCAGGACTCGGAGCAGCCACGCGTCGCGCCGGAGCCACATGCCCGACGCCGTCGGAAACGGACGGCGAAACGGAACCGAGACGCGGTTCGCATCGATGGCCCGTACACGGATCATGACGGCGCCGCGACGGCCAGGCCGACCGCGAACAGGAGGCCGTAGGCGAGGACCAGCCTCGCTGTGCCCTTGAGGACGGGGTTGAGCGCGCGCGGATCCTGGAACGTCCGGACGGTACGCAGGAGCGGCAGCGCCAGCGGCACGGTCAGCAGCGGCAGGAGGCTGGAGATCCGGCCTTCGGTCAGCAGCAGGGCGACGGGGATCGCGTAGGCCACCGCCAGCAGCAGCAAATATTCGCGTTCGGTGGCCCGCCGGCCCAGCTGGACGGCGAGGGTCCGCTTGCCGGCGGCCGCGTCCGTGGGGATATCCCGAAGGTTGTTCACGACCAGGATCGCCGATGTCAGCGCCCCGACCGGGATCGCGGCGGCGAGGAACAGCGGCTCGAGCCGGCCGGCCTGGAGGAAGGCCGTCCCCGCGACCGCGACGAGGCCGAAGAAGACGAAGACGAAGACCTCCCCGAGCCCACGATAGCCGTACGGCCAGGGACCGCCCGTGTACGCGAGCGCGGCGACGATCGCCGCGGCGCCGACCACCAGGAGCACCGGCCCGCCGATCACCGCCAGGCCGAGCCCGACCACGCCTGCGGCCCCGATCGTCAGGCCGATGGCGGCCTCCAGCTGGCGCTCCGTCACGAGGCCGGCCGCGGCGACCCGGACGGGACCCGTCCGATCCGGCGTGTCGGCACCGCGACGGAAGTCGAACAGGTCGTTGGTCAGGTTGGCCGCGATATGGAGGAGCAGGGCCACCGCCAGGCAGCCGGCGGCGGCATCCGGTCGGAACGGCGCGCCGGCCGTGAGCGCCGCGCCCAGACCCACCACGACGCCGCTCACGGCCGCCGGCAGCGTGGCCGGCCGGATGGCCAGGAGCCAGATCCGGATCGTGGACGGGCGGGCGGCCGGCGTGCCGGACGGAACCGCGCTCACGGTCGCCGCGGGAACTTCGAGAAGTCGGGCCTGCGCTTCTCGAGGAAGGCGCGTGCCCCCTCGTGCGCCTCGTCCGTCATGTAGTACAGACCGGTCGCATTGCCGGCGAATTCCTGGAGCCCGGCGAGCCCATCGGTCGCCACGAGGAAGGCCGATTTCAAAAAGCGGATCGCCGTGGGGCTCATCTCCAGGATCTCGTGGGCCCAGGCGACGCCCTCGGCCCCGAGGTCCGCCGGCGGCACGACCTTGTTGACGAGGCCCATCTCGAGCGCCTCGCCGGCGCTGTAGCGGCGGCACAGGAACCAGATCTCCTTGGCCTTGCGGTCGCCGACCAGGCGGGCCAGCAGGCCGATGCCGAACCCGGCGTCGAAGCTCCCGACCTGCGGCCCGACCTGGCCGAAGATCGCGGTGTCGGCGGCGATCGACAGGTCGCACACGACGTGGAGGACCTGGCCGCCGCCGATCGCGAAGCCGTTGACGAGCGCGATGACCGGGATCGGCAGGGACCGGATCTGCCGCTGGAGGTCGAGCACATTGAGCCGCGCCAGGCCGTCCCCGCCGACGTACCCGCCGCGGCCCTTGTAGCGCAGGTCGCCGCCCGAGCAGAAGGCCTCATCGCCCGCACCGGTCAGGAGGACGCAGCCGATCGTTGCGTCGTCCCGGATCCGGGCGAACGCGTCGATCAGCTCGCTGACCGTCTCCGGCCGGAACGCGTTGCGCACCGCCTGGCGATCGATGGTCACCCGGGCGATCCCGGTGCCCGAGTGCTCGTATCGGATGTCCTCGTACTCCCCGACGGGGGTCCACGCGACGGCGGCGTTCATGCGGCCTCCTCCAGAAGGGCTTCGAACACGAGCGATCGAAACGTTGCGGGGTCCTCGAGGTGGGCCGTGTGTCCGGCGCCGGCGATCACCTCCAGCCGCGCGGTGGGAATGCCCGCGGCGACCGCCTCCGCGCGCTCCCGGCCGGGGAGGTCGAGGGCGCCGGCGATCACGAGCGTGGGCGCGCGGACGGCCCGGAGTCGATCGTGGAGCGGCCGCATGCTGCCCTGGCCCGCCCCCCGGAGGCTCGCGGCGAGCCCGGCCGGCCGGTTCGCCAGACGCTCCGCGCGGAGCCGCGCGGCAACCCGCGCCGGCAATCGGGAGTGGCTCGCGAAGACGGGCTCCTGCTCCCAGCGTTCGACGAACGCCTCGATGCCGGCCGCCTCGATGCGCTCTGCGAGGCGAGCGTCCGTCTCACGCCGGGCGGCGCGTTCCGCTGCCTGTGCGATGCCCGCTGACGGGCTCTCCAGGACCAGCCGCCGGACGACCGCCGGGTGACCGACGGCGAGGGCCAGCGCGATCCGCGCGCCGAGCGAGTAGCCCACGACGTTCGCCGGGGCGCCGTCGAGCACGTGGAGAAGCGTCGCGAGATCCGCGGCGGTCCGCTCCACGCTGGCACGCGCGGGATCCGCCGGGATCCCCGACCGCCCGTGGCCCGGCAGATCGACCACGATCACACGAAACCGCCGGGCGAACGCCGTGGCGTGCGAGCCCCAGCCGGAGCCGCGGCCGGTGAACCCGTGCAGGAGCAGCAGGGGAGCACCGGTGCCGCGAACGCGGACCTCCCAGGCGAGTCCGTCGACGACGATCCGGCTCACGCCT
>JBKJVO010000221.1:0-10335 GCA_046717305.1 Candidatus Limnocylindrales bacterium | reverse complement strand
ACTGGCACGGTCCCGGCGATCAGCATGGTCCCTGTGGGCATCCCCGGCGCCGGGACCGCGAACTGGCTTCCGGTCCACGATCCGGATGCGGCCCGCAAGCTGCTGGCCGCCGCCGGCTACCCGAACGGCCAGGGCCTGCCGAGGATCCAGTTCGCCGCGGGCGGGCTCGCGGTCGCGGGCGGGATCAAGGCGGACCTCGAGCGCGAGCTTGGCGTCAACGTCGAGATCGACATCTTCGACAACGTCCTCGATCGCCTCAACGACGACGCACCCGCGATGTGGGCGTCGGGCTGGATCGCGGACTACCTCGGCCCGAACGACTTCCTGGGCGTGATCCTCGGCACCGGCGCGAACGACAACTACGCGGGCTGGTCGTCCGCTGCCTTCGACCAGGCGGTCGCAGACGCCCTCGCGACACGGGACCCGGCAGCCGCGCAGGCGGCATTCGAGCGCGCGCTCGCCGAGGTGCAGCGCGAGGTGCCGGTGGTGCCGCTGTACCTGGGCACGGAGTTCGCGCTGTCGCGCGAGGGCCTGCTCGGGGCCGGCAGCAACGGGCTCGGGATCCTGCGCATGGCGGGCCTGGCGTGGGAGTGACGCGCGCGCTCCGCGAGCCCGGCCGCGCCGGCCTTGCTGCGCTCCTCGCATTGGTCGCCCTGGGGGCCGCCGCGCCGCGGACGATGGCGGCCGACCCGGTGCTCCCACGGCCGACCGCCACCGTGCGGTTCCTTCAGGACATCACGTTCGCCGGTACGGCGACGCTTGCCGGGGCGGTCCACCGGACCGAGATCGTCATCATGTTCGAGGGATCCAGCCGATCCTTCACGGCCGAGGTGGCCCCCGCCGGTTCGACCGGGCAACTGGACCTGACATACGTCCTCGAGACGCCGGGCGGGAGCATCGCGCCGAATTCGCAGATCACGGCGCGCTTCCGGGCGACGCTGGACGACGGCTCGCTCGTGGACGGCCCCAGCGTGGAGGTCCGCTACGACGACACGCGATACGACTGGCAGGTCCTGAGCGGAGACGTCGTGACGATCCACTGGACAGAGGGCGGTCAGGCATTTGGGCGGCGCGCCCTCGGGATCGCCGACGATGCCGTCCGGAACGTGAGCGACCTCCTGGGTGTCACGGAGTCCGACCCGATCGACTTCTTCGTCTACGCCGATCGCAACGCGTTCTACGACGTCCTGGGGGCCGGCGCCCGCGAGAACGTCGGTGGTGAGGCGCACACCGATATCCGGACGCTCTTCGCGAACATCGCGCCGAGCGCCGTCGACGCTCCATGGGTCGGCATGGTCATCCCGCACGAGCTCACCCATCTCGTCTTCGACACCGCGGTCGCCAACCCGTACCACTACCCGCCGCGCTGGCTGAACGAGGGGGTCGCGGTCTACCTGTCGGAGGGGTTTACGGACGCCCGTCGGCAGGACCTTGAAGCCGCCCTCCGATCGGGGACACTCCTGCCCCTGCACGCACTCGTCGGCCAGTTTCCGACGACGGCCGACCAGTTCTACCTGGCATACGCCGAAAGCATCTCGGCGGTGGACTTCCTGGTCCGCCAGTACGGCCGGGATGCGATGGTGGACCTCGTCCGCTCCTATGGCCATGGGGTCACGGACGACGAAGCGTTCGCCTCCGCCCTTGGCATCGACGTCGCCGGCTTCGAGGGGGACTGGCTCACCTCGATCGGGGCTCCGCTGCCGAGCGCATACGGTCCGATTGACGCACCGCCCGGCCCCGTGCCGTCGGATTGGCTGGGCGAGGGCCCACTGCCTGGCGAGATCCCGGAGGGCTCGCGGGCGCCGGCACCATCGGCATCGACTGCCCCCGGGTTCCCGGGTGAGCCCGATGCCGGCGATGGCACGGGCCTGCTCGTGGTGTTGATCCTCGTCGGCCTGGCGACGGCGGGTCTCGGCCTGTGGCTCGCCCGACGCAACCGTCCAGGCGGGCGGGCCTCGTCGCCCGGTGCGAACGCCACGACTCCGGCCGCGACTCCGGCCCCGAGCCCGGAGGAGCATCTGCCGAAGGAGCCACCGGCATGACCACGGTGCTGGATCGCCTGCGTGCTCTACCAAGCTGGCAGGTGACCCTCACGGGTGCCCTCCTGGTCCTCGGGTTTCTCATCGCCGCCCAGCTCTCGGCGGAAGGTCCCAGGGTCCGCTACACGAGCCAGGAACGCACGCCGCTCATCGAGACCGCGCTCGGACTCCAGACGCAGCAGGACGCCCTCGGCGCGCGCATCCTGGAGCTCCGCTCCCGGATCATCGAGATCGAGGGGGACGAGCCCGGATCGGAGGACCTCGTCCGGGAGCTGAACGCCGCGCTCGAGCAGGCGCGGATCGCCGGCGGTCTGATCCAGCTCACGGGCCCGGGCATCCTCTTTCGCGTGGAGGACGCCGAGAACCCTGGGGATGCATCCGACGCACTCGTCACCGCCCGTGACATCCGGACGCTCGTCCAGGAACTCTGGCTCGCCGGCGCGGAGGCCATCTCGGTCAACGGTGAGCGGGTCACGACCGGCACCGCCGTCCTCGACATCGGGAACGCAATCCTCGTGAACTCCGCATATCTCGCGCCGCCGTACCTCGTGAATGCCATCGGCCCGGACGATCTGTACGAGCGCTTGACGACCTCCGTCTCGTTCATCGAGTTCGTGCGCTCACGCATCGAGCCGTACCGGCTTCGCGTGTCGTTCGCCGAGCTCGAAGCCGTCACCGTGCCGGCGTATGCCGGGACAATCCGCAGCCGCTACGCGCGGCCGGATGCCTCTCAGGCTCCGAGCCCATGATCCGGAAGCGGCAGCGGTGGGCGGTCACCGTGGTGGCGGCGATCCTTGGCGTGCTCGTCGTGGCCCAGCTGCGCAGCCAGGCGGCGAACCCCGGCCTCGCCGCCCTGACCGCGCAGGAGCTGACCCTCGTCATCGCCAACGTCAACACCCGCAACGAACAACTTCGAGCCGAGGTCGCCGTGCTCGAGCGACAGCTCACGACCCTGACGGAGGCCCGCAATCGCGGCGACAGCGCGCTCGGGCAGCTCCGCGCGGACCTCGCAACGCTCAGAGCGTGGGCTGGTCTCACGGCGGTCGCCGGACCCGGCGTGTCGGTCCGGGTCTCGGGGGAGATCGGCGGCGAGGGCATCGAGGAGCTCCTCAACGAACTCCGCAACGTGGGGGCTGAGGCCATCGCGGTCGAGGATGTGCGGGTGGTGCCCGGGACCGTCGTGTACGGTCAACCGGGTGCCTTGTCCGTGGAGAACACGCCACTGACGGGCAGCTTCGAGGTGCGGGCGATCGGCAGTCCGGAGATCCTGACCGGCAGCCTGACACGCGCAGGCGGCGTGATCGCCCAGCTCTCGGCGACCTACCCCGATGCGACGTTCAGCGTTACGCCACTGGACACGGTCTCAATCCCGGCGACGGTCCGCGACCTGGTCCCGGACCACGGCCTGCCGAGCCTCTGATACGCTCGGGCCGATGACGACCCGCCCCGTCCTCGAGCTGCTCCTCGGCGACGTCGTGCGCCTTCGACGGACGCATCCGTGCGGCGGGTCGACCTGGCTCGTCGATCGGTTGGGGGCGGATATCGGGCTCCGCTGCCAGACCTGCGGTCGACACGTCCTTGTCGAGCGGCGTCTGCTCGAGGCGCGATTCGCCGCATTTGTCGAGCGCGGCGATCCCGCGATCACGGCGGCCGCACGGCCCGACCCGATCTCCGCGGCGTGATCGAAGATCCGCCGGTGGCGGCCGGCAGGGCGAGCACGGCCGCGGTTCTTCGGAACCGCCCGTTCCTGCTTCTGTGGTTGTCGCAGCTGGCCACGCAGGTCGGCTCGAACATGGCCCTCTACGGCCTGACGGTCATCGTCCGCGAGACCACGGGCCTGAGTTCTGCCGTCAGCGCGCTGTTCCTGACCTTCCTCGTCCCGTCGGTGCTCCTCTCCGCTGTGGCGGGCGTGTATGTGGACCGGGCGGACCGTCGCGTCGTCCTCGTCCTCACGAACGTCTTCCGTGCCGCGGCGATGGTTGGCATCTGGTGGGTCGGCGGCAACTTCGCGCTGATCCTCCTCCTCAACGTGGTCGTCTCCGTCGTCACGGTCTTCTTCGCGCCGGCGGAGGCGGCGATGATCCCGTACCTCGTGCCACGGAAGCAGCTGATCACTGCGAACGGCCTGTTCACGCTGACGCTGAACGGTGCGTTTGCCCTCGGGTACGCGCTCCTCGGGCCGCTCGTCGTGAAGGTCTCCGGCGGACCCGAGCCGGTGCTTCTCGTCGTGGCCGTCCTGTACGCGGTGTCCGCCGTCCTGTGCTTCACGCTGCCGTCGAACCTGGCGGTCCGTCCCGAGGGCGAAGCGGCGGGCGGCGCAGTTCATGAGGCCGGCGAGGCCGTGCAGGGGACGTTTGCGCAATTGTCTGAGGGGATGGCCTACATCAGGGCGAACCGGGCGATCTCGTGGTCGCTCATCTACCTGGGGATCGCGGCGTCGATCGTCGGCGTCATTGGCGTCCTGGGCCCGGACTTCGCCGAGGTCACGCTCGGGCTGGGCGTCGAGGACCTGTTCGTCGTGGTGCTCCCGTTGGGGATCGGGATCGTGATGGGCGTCCTGCTGCTCAACTCGTACGGCCACCTCGTGCCCCGTCGCCGGGCGATCGAGGGCGGTCTGATCGCCCTGGGAATCCTGCTCGCCGCCATGACCGCCGCCGGCCCGCTGAGTCGCGCGATCCAGCGCGTCGATGCGCCGCTCGTTGATCTGTCGGCGGTGACGTCGCTCATCGCCGTCGTCATCGCGCTGTCGTTCGTCGCAGGGATCGCGTACGGGATCGTGGCAATCTCCAGCCAGACGCAGCTCCAGGAGGACCTGCCACAGGAAGTCCGCGGCCGGGTGTTCGGCGTCCTGAACATGCTCGTATCGGTCGGCACCTTCCTTCCGATCATCATCGTTGGCCCGATCTCGGACCTCGTCGGCACGACGGCCGTGATCCTGGCGGCGGCCGGCGGCATCTTCCTGTCCGGGCTCGTATCGATCATCCGGCGCGGGCCACTCGCCCCGGCCGAGGTGCGGGCCACCGCCGAGATGATGGTGCCCGGGACCGCCGTGGACCCCATCGGCGTGGCGATGCGCACGGGGGAGGACCCGAGCCGCGGCCCCTCGGGCGATTCGAGACTCTGACGTGGACGATCAGCCGTCCGGTTCGGCGGATCCTGGGAGCTCGTTCGCCCTCGCGGACTCCGCGGGACCCAGCCGCCCGACCCTGATGGCGTGGCGGGCCGCCGCGATGGCGACCCTCGCAGGCGGCCTCACGACGGGCGCAGCGGCTGCAGCCGGTGGCGGCGCGCGCTGGCTGGTGATCGGGTCCATCGGCATCGTCGTGACAGCGCTCCTGCCGGTGTTGGCTGCGAGCCGGCGCCCGCCGATCCGGCCGGACCCGGCGCCACTGGATCCGTCCGCGCCGGTTCCTACGATCACGGTGTTGGTCGCCGGGAGGGACGAGGCGAACGTCCTCCCGCAGCTGGTCGCGGATGTGGCGCGTCAGGACCACCGCGACGCCACGGGACGGCCTCGATTCGATCTCGTCGTCATCGACGATCGCTCGATGGACGGCACGGCTGCAGCCGTGCTGGCTTCGGCCGAGGCGGCCGGGATCGCGGAGTTCACGACGGTGATCCATCGCGACGGCGATGATCTGCCTGACGGCAAGGGCGCGGCGCTCACGGCCGCGCAGCCGGAAGGCTGCCGCGGCGACGTTGTCCTGGTCCTCGATGCGGACGCACGAATTGGACCAGGGTTTCTCCGCCGACTCGCGGGCTACGCGGCCGCCGGTGCCGATGCCGTCACCGCCCGTCGGCGGATCCTCCACGCCGACTCTTCCCGGCTCGCGGGCGCCCAGGCCGACGAGCAAACGCAGGACGGGGAGCTCCAGCGAGGTCGCTGGGCATCGGGGGGGTGCTCGGAATTCAGAGGTAATGGACTGGCGATCCGGAGGTCCCTTCTGACCGAGGTGGGGGGTTGGCGGGCATCGGCTCTGACCGAGGACCTCGACCTGTCCAGCCGCATCGCGGCGTTCAACGGGACCACCGTCGCGTGGGCCCTTGACCTGGAAGTCTGGGAGGAGCCCGTCCGCACCTGGTCCGGGCTCTGGCGCCAGCGCCTCCGCTGGAGCGAAGGCGCAATTCGGCGCCTGCTCGAGCACGGCAGGGCGGTCCTCGCGAGCAGGCAGCTGTCGGCGCGGGCCCGGTTCGACTTCGCGGCGTACGGTGTGCAGCTCCTTGCGCCGCCGCTGATTCTCGGAGCGATCGTCGGGGCCGTTGGTACCGGAAACCCGGGCTCCGCCGCGGCTCTGCTCGGGACGTATCTCGCCGCCGGCGGGGTTCTCGCCTTCGACGCCCTTCGCTGGGAGGCTGGCCCGGATGGGGGCTCGCTCCCACTGCTGGAGCGGCTCGCGCGCTCCCTTCGAGCGGCGCTGTTCAGCATGGTCTGGCTCGCTGCCGTGCCGGGGGCACTGTGGCGGCTGGCGACGCGTCGAGGCCGGGTCCGCTACGACAAGATGCCGCATGTCGGGCTGGAGCACGTGGGGCCCGTCGCGGCAGGCGTAGCGTCGGGGACGGCAAGGGGCGGGCCTCCTTGAGCGCGACGGATCGCCGTGTCGCCGTGATCTTCACGGGCGGCACGATCTCGATGCGGGTGGACCCGGCCGCGGGGGGCAACGTCCCGTCGCTCAGTGGCGCGGACATCCTTGCCCGAACGTCCGGGCTGGCGGCAATCGCGGAAGTCGTGCCGATCGACCTCGGACGGACGCCGGCCAGCCACTTCACCTTCGCGCAGCTGTTCACCATCCTCGATGCCATCCGTGCGGCGCAGGCTGATCCCACGCTCCACGGCGTCGTGGTCGTGCAGGGCACCGACGTCATCGAAGAGACGGCCTTCTTCTGGGACCTCCTCCTCGATCACGAGACTCCGGTCGTGGTGACCGGAGCGATGCGGTCGGCGTCCGAGGCGGACGACGATGGGCCGGCGAACCTGCGCGACGCCATTCGCTGCGCCGCGGATCAGCAGCTCCGCGGGCTTGGCGTGGTCGTCGTCCTCGCCGGCTCGATCGAGGCCGCCGACGACGTCACGAAGGTGCACACGTCTGCGCTCGATGCGTTCCGAAGCCTCAACGCCGGCTCGCTCGGGAGCGTGTCAGATGACGGTGTCCGGCTTGTCAGGGACCGCGGCCCGCGCCGGCACGTCAACGCCGACGCCGCGGCCGACCGCGTTCGGCTCGTCACCGCCCACGTCGCGATGGACGGGTCCATGGTGGACGCCGCGGTCGCCGCCGGGGCAGAAGGGCTCGTGATCGAGGCGACCGGGGCAGGAAACACGGCGGCCGCCGTTCTCGACGCGGCCGCGGTGGCCATCCGCCGGGGCATCCCCGTGGTGCTCGTTTCGCGATGCGCCTCAGGTGCCGCCGGGGCGGGCTATGCGTTTCCCGGCGGCGGCGCGACGTGGGTCCGTGCCGGTGCATTCCTCGCAGGGACGCTCGGGGGGCCGAAGGCGCGGATCGCGCTCGCCCTCGGACTCGGGTCCGGCCTCGGGCAGGACGAGCTGCGCGCGCTCATGGCTGGACCCGGGATCCACACCTGATGCCGCTCGAAGTCCTCGTCACCGGGCGCATCGCGACGTTCGACGGACACCACGGCTTCGGCTGGGTGGAGGCGGTCGGGATCCGGGCCGGTCGCGTGGCGTTCGCCGGGAGCGCCGTCGAACTGGAGACCCGTGCGGATCCGCACACGCTGCGCATCGAGCTGGAACCCGGCGAGTTCGCGATCCCCGGCCTGACCGACGCTCATCTGCACTATGTTGACGCCGCGATCGCCGCCGAGCACGTGGACCTGACGGATGCCGCGACCCTCGACGACGGCCTGGCGATGCTCGCCGCCACTCAGGCAGGGCTGCCCGAGGGTGCCTGGCTCCTGGGGGCCGGCTGGGACCAGCGCCGGTGGGGCCGGTGGCCGACCGCGGCGGACCTGGCGAGCATCGCCCCGGGACGGCCTGCCGCACTGTGGTCCTTCGACCACCACGCAGTCTGGGCAAGCGCGCCGGCGCTCGCGCTCGCCGGTGTGGACGCGAGATCGCCGGACCCGGACGGCGGCATCGCCCGACGCGCGGCGGACGGGTCTCCGGAGGGCGTGCTCCTCGAGAACGCGTGCCCGCTGGTCATGCGCCGCGTCCCGGAACCCGTGCCCGCGGAGCTGCGTCGAATGCTCGGAGCGATGGGTCGGCGCCTGATCGCGCTTGGCGTCGTCGGCGTCCACGACCCCGGCAACGTGTCGCCCGATGCGGCGCTCTCCGCGTTCGATGCGTATGCCGCGATGGCGGACGCCGGCGCTCTGCCGGTCCGCGTCCACGCCTGCCTGAGATCCGAGGGCCTGGAACTCGCTGCGGCGCGCGGGCTGCGGAGCGGCGCTCATCTGGGTGCTGGTCCGGACGGACGCGCGAAGGTCGGCTGGCTCAAGCTCTTTGCCGACGGGACGCTCGGGTCGCAAACAGCCGCGCTCCTGGAACCGCGGACCGGGTCCACCGACACCGGGGTGTTCCGGATGCCGCCCGATGTCCTGCGGGAACTCGCCGCCCGCGCGGCCGACGTCGGGATCGCGAGCCAGATTCATGCCATCGGCGACTCGGCTGCCCGGGCGTCCCTCGACGCGCTTGAGCCGACCGTCGCCCGGGTTCCGCTCATGCCGCGACTGGAGCACGTCCAGCTCCTGCATCCCGACGACCTCGGACGACTCGCCGCGCATGGGATCGCCGCGTCCGTCCAGCCGGTCCACCTCCGCGAGGATGCCGCAACCGCTCGTCGCGACTGGGGTGACCGCGCAGAGGCGTGGGGGTACACGTGGCGGAGCATCCTCGAGTCCGGGGCGGTCCTTGCCTTCGGGACGGACGCGCCCGTCGAACCGATCGACCCCTGGCCTGGCATCGCCATGGCCGTCCTCCGCCGTGACGCCGGATGGGGGACCGAGACGGCCACGTTCGGTCCGGACGAGGCGCTCACGCTCGAACAGGCGCTCCGCGCCGCAACGGTGGGCCCATCGATCACCGCTCGCGAGCCGGACCGGGGCCGCCTGCGGCCTGGATCGCGCGCCGACCTGATCGTGCTCCCGGCGGATCCCCGCGAGACCGCGGGCGAAGGTGTGGCCCGCTTCGCCGAGGTCCGCCCGCGTCTCGTGCTGCTCGATGGCGAGGTCGTGCACGAAACCTGACCGCCGGCGAGCCTAGTTCGTGCCCGAGAGCTCCTCGGCCGCGTCGTGAAAGAGGCCGTTCAAGATCCGGGACGTGGACGGAAACGCGTGGATCGTGTCGGCGAGGACGTCGATGGAGATGCGCGCCCTGATCGCGAGGACGCACTCGTGGATCGCCGCGGATGCGTCCGGGCAGGCCATGGCCGCACCCGCCAGGGTCCGGGAGTCTCGGTCGACGAGGATCGACACGTGCCCGAGGGACGCCTCGACGCCGAAGCCGCGCGCCGAGGATGCGAAGTCCGCCACGAGCTCGAAGCAGTCAACTCCGGCGATGGCCGCCTGCTCGGGCGTCAACCCGACGGACGCCGCTTCTGGATCCATGTACGTGGCCCGCGGCAGCGCCCGGTAGTCCGGCGTCACGTCGTCGCCGAGGGCCATGCGGACGGCGAACTCGCCCTGATAGTGGGCCTGGTGCGTATGGAGCTCGGGGCCGGCTGGGTCGCCCACGACCCACAGGCCATCCGCCAGGCGGAGCCGGCCGTCGCGTGGATAGGGCGTCCGGCCGCTCGCATCGACGCCATACGCCTCCAGGCCGAGGTCATCCAGCTGGAGGTCACGCCCGACTGCCAGGAGGATGACATGCCCCTCGGCGGTGGCCCCGTCCGAGAGCGCGATGACGTGGGCGCCATCGCGCCCTTCGCCGGCCCGTGCGGCCGTTGCCCTGACGTTGAGCCGGACGTCCACGCCGTCAAGGCGGAGCGTCTCGGCGATGATCGCGGAGTTCCTTGGGTGGTCCGTCGGCGCCAACCGGGGACCGGCCTGGACGATTGCCGTCCTGACCCCGAACCGTGCATAGACCTGGGCGAGCTCGCAGCCCGTCGGGCCGCCGCCCAGCACCAGAAGCGAGCGCGGGAGATCCCGCGCAAGCGTCGCCTGCTCATTCGTCCACGTCTCGATCGCCTCGAGACCGGGGATCGGCGGTCGCCTCGAGACGGAGCCGGTTGCGATGATCACGTGGCGTGCCCGGAGCCGATGCGTCTCGCCATCGTGAACGACCTCGACGAGGCCGCGCCCGGCGATCCGCCCGGTGCCTCGATACGTGACCGCGCCGACGTCCCGG
>JBKJVO010000220.1:0-3731 GCA_046717305.1 Candidatus Limnocylindrales bacterium | reverse complement strand
GAGCGCGAGGTCGAGCGCGATCGAGCCCGTCGGGATGAAGTCGACCTGCTGGCGCGAGACCGCGCCTAGCTTCATGATCGAACCCGTGCCGAACTGCTTCTCGATCGAGAGGATCGCGGCGTCCACGGCCTTGCCGCGCTCCGCCAGAGCCCGCTCGCTGGTCCGCTCCGCCAGAGCCCGCTCGCCGTTCCGCTCGCTGGTCATTGCCATCGTCCTGTCACGCTCCTGTCATTGCCGACACCGGCGGAGCGGACAGACGGTCCGCGCAACGGGTCAGCCTTCGTCCCGGTCTTCTTCCTCGGCTCGCGGCTTCCGCGGCTTCCGGTACAGCTCGACATTCGTCGGCGGCTCGGAGAGCGGTTGCAGCTTGGGGAGGCCGGACTTGTCCTTCGGCTTCTTCTTGGCCTCGCGGCTTGGTCTGTCTCGAGAGCCCATCGAGGGTTCCTCCGCGCTGGAATGAGGGTAGCGAACGACGCTTCACGCCGGCTCCACGGTGACTTCACCGCGACTTACCGGGCCCGCATGTGCCCGCAGCGAGGCGAGCACTTCGGGGAAGGTTCCGGCCCGCAGTGCAGCCCGGATCCTGTCCATGAAGTCTAGGGTGAAGGTGAGGTTGTGACAAGTTGCGAGGCGGTACGCGAGGAGCTCCCGCGCCCGCAGCAGGTGGGCCAGATAGGCCCGCGAGAAGCGCGTGCAGAGCAGGCACGGGCAACCCTCCTGGACCGGCCGTGGATCGTCCAGAAACGCGGCGTTGCGCAGGTTCAGCCGGCCGCCCGGGACCCACAGCCGCCCAGTCCGAGCGACTCTCGTGGGCAGGACCGAGTCGAAGAGGTCCACGCCGAGCACGACCGCCTCGAGGACGTCCGCCGGGGACCCGAGCCCCATCAGGTAGCGGGGCCGCGGATCCCGCTCGAGGATCGGGATGACGACATCGAGCGCGGCGGCGCGCTCCACTGGCGTCTCGTCCCCCGCAAGGCCGCCGATGCAGATCCCGTCGAACGGGAGCCCCGCGATGAACCGCGTGGATCGCTCACGGAACTCCGGGTCCACGCCGCCCTGGATGATCCCGAAGAGCGCCTGGTCCGGCCGCCGATGGGCGGCCAGGCTCCGCGCGGCCCAGCGGTGCGTCCGCTCCATGGCGTCCTCCACCTCCTCGCGCGGCGAGGACGGATAGACGGGGTGATCGAAGGCGACCGCGATATCCGGCCCGAGCGCCTCCTGCACGGCGATCGCCTTTTCCGGCGTGAGCTGGTGTGTCGCTCCGTCGATGTGGCTGCGGAACGTCGCCCCCTCCTCGTCGACGACCCGTGCGTCCGCCAGGGAGACCACCTGGTAGCCGCCGGAGTCCGTGAGGATCGGCCTGTCCCAGCCCATGAATCGGTGAAGGCCGCCGAGGCGCTGAATCCGCTCATGGCCGGGCCGGAGATAGAGGTGGTAGGTGTTGGCGAGGACGATCGAGGCGCCGGCGGCATCGAGGTCATCCGGGCTGACGGCCTTGACCGTGGCGTTCGTGCCCACCGGCATGAACTGCGGCGTGTCGACGACGCCGTGCGGCAGCTCGAGGCGCCCCAGGCGGGCGCGCATCCCGCTGCCCGGCGCGGTCGTGGCGAGCACGGTGAACTGGGCGGGCCGGTTCGCGGCGCGTTCGAGGGGAACGTGCGGGTCGGCGACGGGCTCGGCGACACCCGCGACCGCGGGCTCAGCGATCGCCGACTCCCGGGTCGTCCAGCCAGAGGCTCGGCATGTCCGGCTCGCCGCGTCGCGGGGGCGGGATCTCGAAGCCGAGGCCGGCGAGGTGTGCGCGCGCCAGGTCAGTCGCGATCCGGCCCTGTGGGGTCCGGTCCAGGAAGCCGAGCCGGAGGAGGAACGGCTCGTAGACGTCCTCGATCGTCTCGACCTCCTCGGACAGGACGGCGGCCAACGCGGCCACGCCGACCGGTCCGGATCCGAACTTCTGGATGATCGCGGCCAGGAGCTTCCGGTCCGTGGAGTCCAGGCCCTCGTCGTCGATCTCGAGAAGTCGCATGGCCTCCCGCGCCGTCGTCTCGTTGACACGGCCGTCCCCATTGACCTCCGCATGATCCCGGACCCGCTTCAACAGGCGGTTCACGATCCTGGGCGTGCCCCGCCCACGACGGGCGATTGCAATCGCGGCGCCGGCGTCAATGTCCACCCCCAGGATCCGGGCCGAGCGTTCGACAATCTCCGTCAGCTCCGCGTCCGTGTAGAAGTCCAGCCGGTACGTCGCACCGAAGCGGTCGCGCAGCGGCGACGAGATCCGGCCAGCGCGTGTTGTGGCGCCGACGACCGTGAACGGCTTCAGGGTGAGCCGGAGCGACCGCGCCGATGGGCCCTTGCCGATCATCACGTCAAGCGCGTAATCCTCCATGGCCGGGTAGAGGATCTCCTCGACCGCATGGTTGAGCCGGTGGATCTCGTCGATGAACAGGACGTCTCGCTCGTCCAGCGAGGTCAGCACGGCCGCCAGGTCTCCGGGCCGTTCGATCGCCGGTCCGGACGTGTAGCGGACGTTCACGCCGAGCTCGCGGGCGATGATCGTAGCGAGCGTGGTCTTGCCGAGCCCGGGCGGCCCGTAGAGCAGGACGTGGTCCGCCGCCTCTTCCCTCGCCTTGGCAGCGGTGAGCAACACGCCAAGGTTCGCCTTGACCTCTCGCTGCCCGATGTACTCGCCCAGCGACCGCGGCCGCAGCGACCCCTCCACGGCGATCTCCGCAGGGTCCTCGGCATCCGCCGCGAGCAGGTGAAGCGCGTCGTCCGTCACGTCGGGCATTCTAGCAAAGCGTACGCACTTTCGTACAGATGTTCTATTACGTTCAGGGTGAACCCATCAGTCGCGCGCGAGCCCCCGGAGCGCAGCCTTGACTCGATCCTCCAGGGAGGTCCCGACGGCGGCCATCGCCACCGTGGGGCGAGCCGCTTCGCGCGCCTCGGCCAGGGAGTAGCCGAGCGCCTGGAGTGCGGCGACCACGTCACCGTCACTTGCGCCTCCACCCAGAGCGGCCGTCCCGGCGGCGGAGATGCCAGCGGCGGCAACCTTCTCCTTGAGCTCGAAGATCACCCGTTCGGCGAGCTTCCGACCGATCCCGGGGATCGCCACGAGCATCGCCTGGTCCTGCTGCAGGATCGCCAGCTGGAGCTCGGCCGTCGGACGGCTCCCGCCGATGGCCATCGCCACCTTTGGGCCGACGCCGGTCACGGTCAAGAGCAGGTTGAAGAAGCCGAGCTCCTCCGTCGACCGAAATCCGTAGAGCGCCTGCAGGTCCTCGCGAACGAGGTGGTGGGTGTGCAGCTTGAGCCGGCCGCCGGGGGTCGCCGTGGCGAGGACGCCGGGTGCCGCGAACACCCGATAGCCGATACCGCCCACTTCGATGACCAGTGAATCGAAGGCGACCGCGCCAACGATCCCGTCGACCGAGGCGATCACGAGCGGCTCGCCGCCTTGCGATCCCGTGCCACGGCCTCGCGGACCGCCCGGTCGTAGCTCGATTCCCCGCGCGTCATGGGCGCCACCGCCGCCCGGTCCATGACCGGCGCGCCGGGCGCTTCCAGCCCATCGGACCGCTCGCTGTTCGCCGCCCAGATGGCGACCGCCAATGCATCGGCTGCGTCATCGGGCCGAGGCACCTCGGGCAGACCCAGCACCACCGCCACCATCCGGCCGACCTGGGCTTTGTCGGCGCTGCCGGATCCGGTCACGGCCATCTTGACTT
>JBKJVO010000219.1:0-3420 GCA_046717305.1 Candidatus Limnocylindrales bacterium | reverse complement strand
GCGTCGTCGCTGGGTGGCCGCTGGTCGTCCGCGGATTCCGAGGAGCCTCCCGTCCGGCCGCACCGTTATCCGGCTGCGATCGACCTCAGTAATCAAGGGCGCGGCTTCCACGCTCGGCCAGGTCGCGGTTTCGTCAGGAACGGCGCACGGCCGCGCTCGGTTGAGGCCGATTTGATCAACCACATCGATCAGCAGCCGAACGCCGGTGGTTTGCAGGTCCCGTGGTCTTTGCCGCCGTCAGGGCGCCTTCAGGTCCACGAAGCGGCAGCGCGCCCAGAGCGGGCAGATCTCGTGCTTCGGGTTGCGGGCTTGGCAGATGACCCGGCCGTGCCGGATCAGGTTGACGTGGGCCTCGTACATCTCGTCAGGCTGGAGCATCGCGAGGTAGTAGTCGTGCGCATCGTCCGCGGACGCCTTTGGAGGGATCAGCCCGACGCGGTGCGAGACGCGCTCGACGTGTCGATCCACCGCCATGAGGGGCATCCCGAACGAGAACGCGAGGAGCACGGACGCGGTCTTCTTGCCGATCCCGTCGATCGCGGTGAGCCACGCCCGCGCCTCCAGGGCAGACAGCTCCCCGAGGAACTCGAGCGAGTGATCGCCGCGCGCCTCGCGGATCGTCCGGAGCGTCGCCTGGAGCCGGGGTGCCTTCTGATTCGCGAGGCCGCCCGGCCGGATGACGTCCACGAGTTCCTGGATCGGCGCTCGCTCGACCGCATCCCAGTCCGGCGGCGGGCCATCCGGAAGTCCATCACCGCCCCAGCCCGGCCCCGGATTGTGCCGCTCGGCCGGGAGGCCGGAGGGGTAGGCGGCTCGAAGCGCCTCGAAGGCCTGCTCCGCGTTCGTGTCGGCCGTGTTCTGGGTGAGGATCGTGAGAATCAGCTCACTCGTCGGGTCCAGCCTGCGCTCCCACGCCTGGTGGCCGTGGATCGAGGCCAGCCCGTCGAGGACGTCCCGGACGAGGTTCGGGCGGGTCCGGTCGAGGCGCTTGACCCACGCCTTGACGGGATCCGGCGCGCGCCGCTTCTTCCGCTTCGAGACCGGGGCCGTCCTCCTTGTGGCGGGCGCGTCAGCTCGCGCTGCCGTCGTCACCAGATGACCTCGACCTCGTACTGGGCGATGGCCGGGTCCACGGTGATGATCGGGATTCCCTCGAGCTGGGCCTGCGCCACGAGCAGTCGGTCGAATGGGTCTCGGTGGATCATGGGGAGGCTCGCGGCGCGCAGCACGTGACGCAGCTCGACTGAGAGAGCCTGAAAACCGTGGCGAGCCAGGCGTTCGGGCACGTATCGAGATGGTTCGGCGGGGAGCTCGAGCGCCCCGCGAGCGGCCTTGATGGCGATCTCGTACGCCGAAACGACGCTGACCAACCCGTCCGTGGCGATGTCCTCGAGGACCTCGCGAGCGCGGACAGAGAGCCTCGAGCCCTGGCTCGAGTTCCACCACAAGAATGTGTGCGTATCCAGCAAGACCCTCACTTGAGGAGGTCGCGCATCGGATCGCCCGGGTGCATGTAGTCCGGATCCCACTCGGGGATCGGGTCATCGAAGTCCGGGTGGATCACGATTCGATCGTTGCCGGGCTTGCGCCGCCGCCGAACCACCTCAAGTCGTTCAAGGCGCGCGATTGGCCGCCCGGCGCGGGCAATGATGATCTCCTCGCCTGATTCGACTCGTGCAAGAAGGCGGGACAGATGCGTCTTGGCCTCGTGGATGTTGACGGTCGTGCTCATGTCCCCAGTATGGACTTAGTCTGATGACTTAGTCAATGATACTTGCGCACCGCCCAGGAGCCGAGCCAGCCTCGCGCCGCACTCGACGAGCGGGGCGGCGCCGGCGGCCATGGCCTCGGCGAGGGGCACGGGATGCTCCCAGACCGGCACGACGGAGGCCCCGTGGCGGCCGAGGGCCTCGACCCCCGCGGGTTCCACCCCGCCGCCGACGGCGATGCAGCGGACGCCGGCCGCCTCGGCGAGGCGCGCCACACCGAGCGCCGTCTTCCCGAAGGCGGTCTGCGCGTCGATGCTGCCCTCGCCGGTGATCACGAGATCGGCGGCCGCCAAACGTTCGGCGAAGCCGACGCTCGCCATGACGAGCTCGACGCCCGGCCGGAGCGCGAACGACACGAACCGGCCCGCCAGACAGAGCATCGCAAATCCGACCCCGCCGGCCGCACCGGCTCCGGGGATCTCTCGGGCGTCTGTTCCCGCGGCGGCCTCGAGGGCGTCCGCCCATGCTGTATTCCGCACATCCAGCTCGCGCACCTGCGCCGGCGACGCGCCCTTCTGCGGGCCATACGTCGCGGCCGCTCCGCGCTTGCCGAGGAGCGGGTTCGTGACGTCGCAGGCGACCTCGAAGGAGATCACGCCGAGGCGGCCGTCCAGCCCGCTGAGGTCCACGGTCGTCGCTCGTCCCGCTCCATCGACCGTCGCGCCGAGTGCCTCGAGGATCCCGCGGCCGCCGTCCGTCGTGGCACTCCCGCCGATCCCCAGGACCACGTGTCGGGCACCGGCATCCGCGGCCGCCAGCAACAGGTCGCCCGTGCCGTGCGTTGTGGAGCCGATGGGGTCCAGCTCCCCGGACGCCAGACGCGAGAGGCCGGATGCGGCCGCGAGTTCCACGATGGCGGTCACGCCGTCCGTCGAGAGGAGCCACGGCGCATCGATCCACCGCCCGATCGGGTCGCGGGCAGGGGCTGTCCGCCGCTCCCACCCGCCGGTCGCCTCGATCGCGGCAAGCGTGCCTTCGCCGCCGTCGGCGAGCGGGGCCAGGGCGACCTCATCGGCGGGCCGGACGCGCCGCCAGCCCGTGCAGAGCGCCTCGGCGACCTCAACGGATGTGAGCGAGCCCTTGAACGAGTCGGGCGCGATGACGACAGCGAGCGGGCTGCCGTTCCGTCGCCGAGTTTGACTCCTCAACTGATCCGGCACCATCAGCCTGGCGATTCTGCTGGGATCAGCAAGGCGGGGCTAACCACGGCTACAAGGTGGCGCAAGGTCGTTCCGGCCGGCCGGCGACGGGGATCGGCGATCACGGTCGAAGGTGAGATCGCCCGCCAGCCCACGGCGAGCGGCAACGTCGCGTCGGTTGACGCCCGGCTAGACCGGGAAATGCTGGTGGGGGCAGCATCGGCCGCCTCAAGGCGGCCAATCGAGCCCGGCCGCATCGGTCACGGCTTCGGCAGTCCCGGCCCCTGGCGCCGCTCGAGGTACTCGGGGATCCGGATCATCGGTGGGCGCTCCTGGTCGGCGAGCTCGATGACCTCGAGGCTGAGCCGGCCTCGGCCGGAGCGCGGCAGCTTCATCGTGGAGCCGAGCTCGGCGAAGAGGCGCGCCTTGCGGCGTTCCTCGAGCCGCTTCATCACCGCCTGGAGGATGACGAACGACATCCGCGACAGGCCCTCCAGCTCCTGGTTGCGGTG
>JBKJVO010000218.1:0-2688 GCA_046717305.1 Candidatus Limnocylindrales bacterium | reverse complement strand
GGATGGAGGCCTATCCCACCCTCAGATCGCGAATTGGCCTGCCCGCCCTCTCCCTGCCGCCGGCGCTCGTGGGTGTCGGGGCCGTGCTCATCGCGGCGGTTGGCATCTTCTTCCTGCCCGCGCTCCTCGGAGTCGGCAACCCGCCGGGCACGGGCGCGAGCCCAACGCCGACGACGGCCGCGTCGGTCGAGGGATCGGGTACTCCGGTGCCGCCGACATCGACGGCCGGCCCGACCCAGCAGGTCTACCTCGTCCAGGCCGGCGACACGATGTTCAAGATCGCCCAGCGGTTCGGGATCCCGCCGCAGGTACTCATTGATGCCAACAAGGAGAACATCCCGAATCCGGACATCCTCGAGATCGGCCAGGAGGTCTTCATCCCGTCGCTTGCGCCGACATCGCTGCCGGACGCCGGGCCCTCGGCCTCGCCCTGAGGCGCGACCTCGTCGCCCGATGCGGGTCTACCGCGGGGCTACCGCCGGGCTATCGCGGCGCGAGGTTGATCGAGGTGATCTTCCCGGCTTCGACGCGGAATGAGGCGTCGAGGTGCTGCGAAAGCGCACCCGGTCGAACCGTCAGGACGTCAGCCTGGTAGGTGATGCCGAGGTCCCGGATCGCGCCCGGAACCATCTTCAGGCCCGCCTCCGCGCGGAGAAACCAGCCCCCGACCTGCTCGACGCCGCGGAGCGTCCGCGCGTTATCGCCGACGTGTATGCGCATCTCGACGCGCTCGTCCATGAGCGCGACCGCGCCGGCGCGATCCCCGTCGTTCAGGAGTTCGAAGAAGACTTCCATCGTGTCGACGGCACCCATCGGCGCCAGTGTAGGCGGTTCGACCACGCGCTACTGTTGCGCACGGTGCGGGAGTGACACGGAGGACCACGAATGGATGACCGGGAAGCGACGATCCGCCATCACTTCGATCGGTTGATGGCGGGCGATTTCGATGGCGCGATGGACGGACTGGCGGACGACTTCGTGCAGGACTGGCCGCAATCCGGGGAGCGGCTCCACGGGCGCCTGGCATGCTCCCTCGTCTACCGAAACTACCCCGGCGGCCCGCCCACTGGGGCCGTCAGCCGCATCGTCGGTGGCGGGGACACCTGGGTCGTGGAGCTGACCCTGGACTACGGCGGCAAGCCGAGCCACGGGATCTCCATCTTCGAGTTTCGCGAGGGTCGGATCGTGCACGAGACGGACTGGTTCGCCGACGCGTTCCCCGCTCCCGTCTGGCGCAGCGACTGGGTCGAGATCGTGGGCTGACGGTCGACGCGAGAGGTGTTCGACCGCTGCCGATCAGCCCAGAGCGGCATTTGAGCCTCGACGCCGGCCAACCGTCAGTCGCCCGTCGAGCTCGAGGAGGAGCTGCGGTGGGTGTGGGCGACCGTTGTAGGTGCTGCCGAGCGAGGCCCCGTACGCGCCGGCGTCGCGTATCGCGACGAGGTCGCCTCGCCGGAGCGCCGGCAGCCGGTGCTCGCCGAGGTGGTCCGTCGATTCGCAGATCGGGCCCTCCACCCGGGCCGGCGTCAGATCGGCGGCCGTCGATCCGTCGAACACCCGTCCCATCGAGGTGAGCGCGACGACATCGTGACGGGCACCGTAGAGCGCCGGCCGGATCAGCTCGGTCATCCCGGTATCAAGCACCACTTGGCGGCCGCTGCGCTCGCGGATATGGAGGACCCGCGCGACGAGGGTGCCGGCGCGGGCAACGAGCGCCCGGCCCGGCTCGATCGCCAGACGAGTGGGCCGGCGGTCGGCGGGGATTGCCGCGATGAGTACCGGCAGCTCCCGCGCGAACCTGGCCGCGTCCGGGGCGGCCTCGCCCTCGGGGAGGATCGGGAAACCTCCGCCGAAGTCGAGCGTGTCGAACGCCGGCCGCGCACCGTGGACGAGCGCGAGGAGGGCGAGGCCCCGCCGAGCAGCGTCGCGCCAGGCGTCGACCGCGCGGAGCTGCGATCCGACGTGGAGGTGGATGCCGCGCGGAACGAGGCCCCGGCCGGACGCGACGACCTCGACGGCGGCCGTCAGTTCGTCCGCGGTCATGCCGAACTTCGACGCACCGGCCCCGACGGCGAGCCCGCGGTGCGTCTCCGGCGTCACCTCGGGGTTGAGCCGGAAGAGGACGTCGAGCGAGCCGGGGCCGATCTCCGCGTCGGCGATCCGCACGAGCGCCGCAGCCTCGTCGAGCGACTCGATGGCCAGCCACCGAGGCGGGTCGCCGTCCCGTGCCGCATGTACCGCGGCGCGGAGGTCGCCGTCGGACTTGCCGACCCCTTCGATGGTGATCCTTGCGTTCGGGACGCCGGCGCGCGTCGCGATGGCCCACTCGCCGCGCGAGACGATGTTCGCGTCAAACCCGAGGTCGGCCACACGCGCCACGATCGCGGCGACATCGTTCGCCTTGAGCGAATACGCCCGGAGCCACGGGTCCGGGAACGCGGCGCGAACCGCGGCGGCGGCCGAGACGAGCTCGCCGACGTCCGTGACCGCGACCGGCGTGCCGAACCGCCGCGCCGCGAGACGCAGCGCGGCGGCGATGTCAGGCAGCCGGTCCGACATCCGGGCCCGGTCTTTGCGTCGGGTTGCCGACGGCTCCGGGAGCCCGGGCCGGCGTCAGATGACGACCCTGCGACCCGCGTTCACCATCCCGAGGAGCGTCGACACGATGCTGATGACGATCGCGCCGAG
>JBKJVO010000217.1:0-3279 GCA_046717305.1 Candidatus Limnocylindrales bacterium | reverse complement strand
GGAGCTGTTCGTCTACAAGGATCTCGGGATGATCTCGACCGTCCTCGACGAGCGGCGCCTCCCGTCGTTCCGCGGCGACATCGCAATCGCCCACTGCCGCTACTCCACGACCGGTTCCACGGTCTGGGAGAACGCCCAGCCAACGCTTCGCCTGGGGCCGCGGCGGGCCGTGGCGATCGGGCACAACGGCAACCTCGTGAACACGCGCGAGCTGCTGGGCCAGTTGCGGGGTGGCCGCGGCCGGCTCCCCGCCAGCACGGACACGGAGCTCCTCACCGCGCTCCTCGCCGATGAACCGGGCGAGGACACCGTGGACGCGCTCCTTACCCTCCTGCCGCGGGTCCGGGGCGCCTACTCGCTCGTGATCCTGGATCGCGAGCGGATCCTGGGCGTTCGCGATCCGTTCGGATTCCGGCCGCTGTGCATCGGCCGGATCCCGGACGTGGCGTCGCCGGTCCCGGCACCCGGTGGCCTGTGGGGGGACGACGTGCCCGTCGATGGCCCGCGCGATGCCTGGGTCCTGTCGTCCGAGACCACCGGCCTGGACATCGTCGGCGCGGAGTTCGTGCGGGACGTCGAGCCCGGCGAGATCGTCATCCTCGAGGCCGGCCGGGAGCCTCGCTCCATTCGATTTGCCGAGGCCACGCCGGCGCTGTGCGTCTTCGAGCTCATCTACTTCGCCCGTCCCGACTCGTACCTCGAGGGTCGCGGCCTGTACGAGGCGCGCCGCCGGATGGGGATGGAGCTCGCCCGCGAGCATCCCGCGGACACGGACCTCGTGATGCCCGTGCCGGACACCGGTGCTCCGGCCGCCGCCGGCTACGCCGAGGCGTCCGGGATCCCGTAACGCGAGGGACTCGTGCGCAACCGGTATACGGGCCGAACGTTCATCCAGCCGAGCGAGACCCTCCGCCATCGGGGCGTCACTCTCAAGCTCAACCCGCTCCGCGACGTCGTCCGAGGCAAGCGCCTGACCGTCGTGGACGACTCCATCGTGCGGGGGACGACCACGAAGCAGATCGTCGCGCTCCTCCGGCGGGCGGGCGCGGCCGAGGTTCACGTCCGGATCAGTGCGCCGCCCATCTACCACCCGTGCTTCTACGGGATCGACACGCAGGTGGAGACCGAACTTATCGCGGCGACCAAATCGGTCGAGGAGATCCGGGAGTTCATCGGCGCGGATTCGCTCGGCTACCTGTCGATCGGCGGAGTTCTCGCCGCACTCGACCTGCCGTACGACCGGTTCTGCTTCGCCTGCTTCGACGGACGGTATCCGGAACCGGTCCCGTACGACGTCGAGCGGCGCAAGTTCCTCCTCGAGGATCCGGTGCCGGCTCGATGACCAAGGGCGGCGCCGCGCGGGGCGCGTACGAGGGGGCCGGCGTGGACGTGGCGGCCGGCGACCGCGCCGTCGATCGGATGCGTGCCGCGGTGGACTCCACGCGACGCCCCGAGGTCGTGGGAGGTCTCGGCGGCTTCGGAGGCGCAATCGCGATTCCGGCCGGCTACCGCGAGCCGCTCATCGTGTCCTCGACGGACGGAGTCGGGACGAAGACCGCGCTGGCGACCGCCCTCGGCCGGTGGGAGACGATCGGCATCGATCTCGTCGCGATGTGCGCCGACGACGTCGTGTGCACCGGGGCCGAGCCCCTCGCGTTTCTCGACTACGTCGCGGTTGGCCGGCTCGACCCGGACGCCGTCGCCGCCCTCGTGGGTGGCGTGGCCGCCGGTTGTCGCGAGGCCGGCTGCGCGCTCGTCGGCGGGGAGACCGCTGAGCACCCCGGCTTGATGGAGCCGGGCACGTTCGATCTCGCCGGCACGTGCATCGGGGTCGTGGAACGCTCGGAGATGCTCGATGCGACTGCTGCCCGGCCCGGGGACCTGATCCTGGGCCTCCCGTCGTCCGGGCTCCATGCGAACGGCTTCTCGCTTGTTCGTGCCCTCCTGGCGAAGTGGGACATCCCGCTGGACCGGCCGTACCAGGAGCAGCTCGCCCTGACGCTCGGGGATTCCGGGCGGGACGCGGCGCTTGCCGGGGAACCGGCCCATGCCATGGCGACGGTGGGGGAGGTTCTCCTCGCCCCGACACGCATCTATGCGCGACGAGTCCTCGCCGCGCGAGCGGCGCTCAGGGCCGTCGGCCACGATCTCAAGGGCATCGCGCACGTCACCGGCGGCGGCCTGCCTGGCAACGTCCCGAGGGCGCTGCCGGCGGATCTCGGGGCGCGGGTGGACCCGGGGCGCTGGCCGATGCCCTCGGTGATGCGGCTCATGGGCGCGCTCGGTGGCATCGACGACGTGGAGCTTCGGGCGACCTTCAACGGCGGGATCGGGATGGTCCTCGTCGTGGCGCCCGAAGCGGTCGAGGCAGCCGTCGCGACGCTGCCCGAGGCGATGACGATCGGCGACGTAATCCCGGCGGCCGCGCTCGGAGGGCGATACCTCGAGGGGCCCTCGTGAGCGGCAAACGGCTCCCGCGGCTTGCCGTGGGGGTCTCCGGGGCGGGGAGCAACCTTCGGGCGCTCCGTGCCGCGGCGGCTCGAGGAGAGCTCGGTGCCGACCTGGCGCTCGTCTTCTCGGACCGGCCGTGCGCCGCGCTGGAGTGGGCGGCGGAGCAGAGGATCGAGACCGCCCTCATCCCCGGCGGCGCGGACGACGTCCTCGCGGAGGCGCTTGCGGCGGCCGCCATCGACCTTGTCGCGCTCGCCGGGTACATGCGGATCGTGGGCCCTCGGACGATCGCCGCGGTGGGAGGCCGGATCGTCAACACGCACCCGTCGCTCCTGCCCGCATTCCCTGGTGCGCACGCGGTTCGGGACGCGCTCGCCCACGGTGTCGCGGTCACGGGTTGCACGGTCCATTTCGTGGACGACACGCTCGACGGCGGGCCGATCGTCGCCCAGGAGGCCGTCCCGATCCTCCCCGGCGATGACGAGGCGACCCTCCACGATCGGATTCGCGCCGTGGAGCACCGGCTCCTGCTGCGGGCCGTCGCGCTCCTGGCGGCGAAGGCGCTCACTGTGAACGGCCGGCGCGTGGCGCTTGATATGGAGCGGGCGGCGGACGCCGTTCCGACGCCTCGCCGTGCGCTTCTCTCCGTCAGCGACAAGACGGGACTGGCGGACCTCGGGCGGGGCCTCGTCGGCCTCGGATTCGAGCTCGTGTCCACCGGAGGCACGGCGCGCGCGCTCCGTGAGGCGGGGCTTCCGGTCACGGACGTGGCCGCCGTCACGGGCTTTCCGGAGATGCTCGATGGGCGGGTGAAGACGCTCCACCCGA
>JBKJVO010000216.1:0-4420 GCA_046717305.1 Candidatus Limnocylindrales bacterium | reverse complement strand
ACCTGAGCCCGATCGCGCCCGATTCGACGGCGATGGTGAAGATCGTGTTCGCTATGTCGTAGATCGACCACGCGACCGGGACGCGCGCCTGGCCGGACGGGGTGAGGGCCGCGAGTGCCTTCATCGGGGTGGTGCTCCCTGATCGATTGGGCCGATCGGGCCGACTGGAGCGGCAGGCCCCATGGGCCGGATCATAGAGAAGGGGCGTGCGAACGGAACCCCGAATTCGCGCGAGGCCGGCGACGACCGTCGGTCGCGGTAGGATGCCGTGCATGACAGCGTCGGCTCGCGTGACCAGCCCGGCCGACCTCCGGCTCATGCCGTTCGGACAGACTGCGGCACGAAACGTCCGGGACGGCGTGTGGGAGCCGCTGTGGGCCGGACAGCGCATCCTCGTTCAGCTCTACGGAGGACGGGTCTCCATCCGCGACGAGCACGATGAGGAACTCGACGTTGACGACCTCCTCCGGGATGCGATCGTCGAGCGCGCCCGAGCCGAGCAACTCGTCCTGGACGGGTACCTGCTGCCGGCTCCGCTCCGGTCAACGGTGGGAGCCGAGGCGCCGATCGGGATGGACTCGATGATGTCGGCCGGCGATCTTGGACGGCAGCTGCTCATGGGTGGTGGCGGGGGTCGGTCACGCCGGCAGGAGCACCTCGCCGCGCGGGCCCGTCCGGTTCCCCTGCCACCGGCATCGCCGAGCGCCTTTGTCGCCGTGGACCTCCTCTGGATCGACGGTGAATCGATCATCGACGTCCCGCTCGTCGAGCGGAAGCGAATCCTGGAGTCGGTACTCCTGGAGAGCGATATCGTCCGATGCACGGTGGCCGTGCGGCCGCCCGTGGAAGCGTGGTTCGCCCAGTGGCGGGCGCTCGGCTTCCGCGAGATGGCCGTGAAGGGCGCCAACAGCCGCTACACGCCCGGCCGACCGAACGGCGAGTGGGCCATCTCGCTCATCCCGAAGCGCTGAGGCCGCGCGACCTTCCGAAGCTGATGCCGCCACGCGCATCAGAAACGGCACCGTTCTGCCGCTTGGGGCCGCCTCCGGGCCGCCTCGGGGCCGGTGCGGGCGTCGCGGTGGTACGGTGATGTGGTGCCCGAAACCGTGCTGACGCCGGCCATCCGCGAGGAGATCGCCCGACTCGGGCGCGCGGACATCATGGTCGGCATCCCGAGCTTCAAGAACGCGGCCACCATCGGCTACGTCGTGCGCGCGGCGCAGGCCGGCCTGGTCCAGTACTTCCCGGATCTGCGCCCCGTGGTCGTGAACTCGGACGCCGGCTCGCCCGACGGCACCGGCCGGGTCGTCGTGGAAACGGAGCCGCCGGACTACGTGGAGCGGATCCTCCTGGTTCGGCCGACGAACAAGCTTTCCCGCGTCTCGCTCACCTACCCCGAGGTGGACGGCAGCGGCGGCAAGGGTGCCGCCCTCCGGACGATCTTCGAGATCGCCGCGGCCCTGGAGGTCCAGGCGCTCGTCGTGGTGGACTCGGACCTGCGGAGCATCCTGCCCGAGTGGATCGAGCTCCTGGCCGGCCCCATCCTCAAGGGCGGCTACGACTACGTCGCCCCGCTGTACAGCCGCCACAAGCATGACGGCACGATCACCAACACCGTCACGTACCCGCTCATCCGCGCGCTCTATGGCCTCCGCATCCGGCAGCCGATCGGCGGCGACTTCGGCGTCTCGGGTGACCTGGTCCGGCGCTACCTCGACGCGCCGGGTTGGACGCCGGACGTCTCGAAGTTCGGGATCGACGTCTGGATGACCACGACGGCCCTCGCCGGCGGCTTCGCCGTCTGCCAGGCGCGTTTGGGCGCGAAGGTCCACGACCCCAAGGATCCCGGCTCGGACCTCGGGCCGATGTTCCGCCAGGTCGTCGGGACGATCCTCCGCCTGGCCGTGGCGAACGAAGACCGCTGGCGCGACGTTCGCGGCAGCCACGACATCCCCGCCTACGGCTTCGAGCGCCACGCCGATCCCCCACCGCTCGAGATCAACGTCCTCCGCCTGCTCTCCGAGTTTCACGCCGGCTCGCTGACGATGGCCGCGACGTGGCGGGAGATGCTCGCCCCGGCGACCGCGTCGGAGGTGCTGGATCTCGCGGCGGAGGCGGGAGCCGTGGCGACCGCCGTCATCGATCGCCTCGGTGTGGGCGGGCCCGGCGACGAGCCGCCGACGACCGCGGCCATGGCCGACGCGGCCGCGGCGTTCATGTTCCCGGACGACCTGTGGGCGCGGATCGTCTACGACCTGATCGTGGATGCCCGGGGCGACCCCGCGGCGGTGGATGGCCACGTCGCTGCCCTCGTGCCCATCTACTTCGGTCGGGTGGCGTCGCTCGTCGTGGAGAACCGGGGCCTGTCCACGGACCGGGCGGAGGATCACGTCGAGCGGCAGGCGCGCGAGTTTGAGCGCCTGAAGCCGTACCTCCTGGGCCGCTGGGACGACGCGGCCGGCGATCCCGACGCGGCCGGCGATGCCGCCGCGAGCGCCGACGATCCAGACGCGGCCGGCGATCCAGCCGCGAGCGCCAACGCATGAGCCAGCCCCTCCCGGCCCGGATCGTCATCCCCGTGGCCAACCCGGCGACGGCCGAGGAGCTGATCCGCCTCGGGGCGGACCTTCGGGACCCACGAACCGGCGAGCTCACGGCCCTCGGGATCGTGGAGGTGCCGGAGGGGATGCCGCTGTCCGAGGGCGCCACCCGGGCACGCCACGCGCGCCGACTCCTCCAGAAGGTGCTCGACTTCGTGCCGGAAGGCACGCCGATCCACCCGATCGTCCGGATCGGCCGGCACGCCGCCGAGGGGATCGTGGAGGCCGCGGCGGAGCTGGACGCCGACCTCATCGTCTTTGGCTGGGGTGGCAAGACCCTCGGCAACCACAACGGGGGCACCTCACCCTTTTCGGCAACCATCGACGAGGTCGTGCGCGACGCCCAATGTGACATCGCCGTAGTCAAGCAACGCGGTTCGGGGGAGATCCGGCGCGTCATGGTCCCGGTCCGCGGCGGGCCGCACGCGGAGCTCGCGCTGCGCTTCGCCGACGCCATCGCCCGCGCCCACGATGCCGATCTCATCGCACTCCACATCGTCCCGCCCGGGATCACCCTTGCCGTCCGAGCTCAGGCGGAACGGGCGCTCGTCACCTTCGTCCGGCAGCACGTGACCGCCCGGGTGGAGACGGTCGTCCGCGAGGCGGCGAACGTCCGAAACGCGATCATCCGCGAGGCCGACCGTGCCGACATGGTCGTCATGGGCGCCGCGGCCGCGCCGACCTCGGGCGACCCCTCGCCGCACCTGTTCGGGGCGATGCCGGAGGCGATCGCAACGCGCTCGAAATCGACGGTCGTCGTCGTGAAGACGCGCGAGGCCATCGGCCGCCAGACGTTCGAACAGCTGGCCGCCCATGCCGAGACCCTCGCGGCCGCCGACCGAGCCGCCGAGGAGGCGAGGGCCGTCCCGACCCGGGTGGAGCGCTGGTTCGGCGAGTCCAACTTTCACCATAGCGAGTTCGGCGACCTCCGCCGGCTCGTCCAGCTCAAGGAGAAGCAGGGTCTGACGATCAGCCTGGTCCTGCCCGCGCTCAACGAGGAGGAGACGATCGGCCCGATCGTCCGGCGCGCGATCCGTGAGATGGTGGGCCGCGTTCCGCTCCTCGACGAGGTCCTGGTGATCGACTCCGCGTCCACGGATCGGACGCGTGAGATCGCCGAGGCCGAGGGGGCACGGGTCGTGCAGCACCCGGACGTCCTGTCCCGCTACGGCTCCTTCCATGGCAAGGGCGAGGCGCTCTGGAAGTCGCTCCACGAGACCTCCGGCGACATCGTCGTCTGGGCGGACACGGACGTCCGGAACTGGCATCCGCGGATGGTCTACGGGACGCTGGGGCCGCTCCTCCACGAGCCGCGGCTGCAGTACGTGAAGGGCTACTACCAGCGCCCGATCGTTGAGGCCGGGGTCCTGCGCGAGGGAGGCGGCGGCCGGGTCACCGAGCTCGTCGCGCGGCCACTCATCAACCTGTTCTACCCGGAGCTATCCGGCTTCATTCAGCCGCTCTCGGGTGAGTACGCCGGACGCCGATCCATCCTGGAGCAGATCCCGTTCTTCACCGGCTACGCCGTGGAGATCGGGCACCTCATCGACATCGCCGAGCGTGCCGGAATCGAGGGTCTGGGGCAGGTTGACCTGGAGCGCCGGATCCATCGAAACCAGGAACTGGAGGGGCTGTCGAGGATGAGCTTCGTGATCCTCCAGGCGGTGATGAAGCGGCTCGAGGAACGGCGCAAGGCACGCCTCTTCGCCGAGTTGGGCTCCACGATGAAGCTGCCGCGCTCCGGCCGCGGCCGGCTCAGCCTCGAGGTCATCGAACTCGCCGACCAGGAGCGCCCACCGATGATCCGGATCCCCGAGTAC
>JBKJVO010000215.1:0-4317 GCA_046717305.1 Candidatus Limnocylindrales bacterium | reverse complement strand
GCGAAGCGCCGGTGCAGCCGGTCGTGGCATCCTGAACCGGTGCTCCAGCCGCGGGCCCGCTGGGTCTTCCCGACCGTCACGTCGCCGGACCCGCTCCTGATCGAAGCGGGATCTCGGCTCGGCCTCTCGCCACGGATCGTGGCGCTCCTGGAGCGGCGAGGGATTGCCTCGCCGGGGGAGCTGGAGCGGTACTTCGGGGACGCGGCCGCGGGCCTCCACGACCCAACGCTCCTCCCGGACGCGGACGCGTTCCTTGCCCGGATCCGGACGGCGCGCGACGCCGGTGAGCGGGTGCTCGTCTTCGGCGACTTCGACGCCGACGGGATCACCGGGCTCGCGATCATGACCCTTGCCCTCCGGGCGTTCGGGGTCCAGGCGGTCCCGTACGTGCCCTCGCGCCTGGACGAGGGCCACGGGCTGTCGCTCGCCGCGCTCGACGCCGCGGAGCGCGCCGGTGCCCGGGTGATCGTGACCGTGGATACGGGCACCACGAGCGTCGCCGAAGTGGTCGCCGCCGTCGCACGGGGCATGGACGTCCTGGTCACGGACCACCATCGAGTTCCCGCCGAGCTCCCTCCGGCGACCGCGATCGTCAACGCGCATCGACCCGGGAGCCCGTACCCGGATTCGCGGCTGTCCGGTGCCGGCATCGCCTTCACGCTGGCGCGGCTCCTCCTCAGCGACCGGCCGGCTGCGCTGGACCTCGCGGACCTGGCCGCGATCGGGACCGTGGCGGACGTCGCCCCGATCCTCGGCGAGAACCGGGCGATCGTGAGGCTTGGGCTGGACCGGATCCGCGCCGGCGGGCGGCTGGGAATCGCGGCCCTCCTGGCCCGCGCCAGGGTCGAGCCGTCCACGGTGGACGTGGAGACGATCGGGTTCGTGCTCGCGCCGCGTCTCAACGCGGCCGGGCGGGTGGGGGAGGCGATGGACGCGGCGATGCTCCTCCTCGCCGACAACCCCGCGGAGGGAGAACGCCTCGCCGGGGAGCTGGAAGCCGCGAACGTCACGCGGCGTGACCTGCTGAAGACGGCGCTCGCGGAGGCACGGACGTCGCCCGACGCGGTGGACGACGCACCCGCCACGCTCGTGCACGGGGCCTGGCCGGTCGGCATCGTGGGGCTCGTCGCGGGGCGCCTCGCGGAGGAGCGCGCTCGCCCGGCGATCGTCGGCGCGGATCTGGGGACCGTCATCCGGGCTTCCTGCCGGGGCGACGGCGCGCTCCATCTCGCCGAGGCGATCGCCGCCTGCGGGGACCTGCTGATCCGGCACGGCGGGCACGCCGGAGCCGCCGGCTTCGAGATCGCCGCGGACCGCTGGGACATGTTCCGTGAGCGATTCCTCGCGCTCGCTGCGACGGCCGAGCCGCGCGACCCGCGCCCGACGCTCTCCCTGGACCTGGCCCTGCCCGCGCTGGACGTGGACTACCGGCTCTTCGCCGAGCTCGCCCGCCTGGCGCCCTGCGGCACCGGCAACCCGGAACCGCTCGTGGCCGTGCTCGGCCTGACGGTGGTCCGCGCCCGAGAGGCGACCGGCGGCCACACCCAGCTTGTCCTCAAGCGCCGCCTGGACGTCCTGGACGGGATCGCCTTCGGCTGGCCCGAGCTGGCCACCCAGGTTGCGGCGGGTGATCGAGTCGATGTCGTTGCGCGGCTCGTCAGCCGGCGATTCGGCGGCGTGGAGTCACTGCAGCTGGACATCCGCGACGTGGCAGCCTCGGGTCACCACGCGGAGGCCGTGGCGATCGTCGCCGGTGGGCTGGTCCCGGTCGGGCTGGTCCCGGTGGGGCCGGGCGACGCCCGATCCGTCGGGGCGGCGGCAGTCGTGGCTTCCCTTGAGCCGGTCGTTGCGCGGGCACCCGGACGCGCCGGGGGCGCAACGTGACCCTTCGCCGGAATGCAACGTCCGGTCGCCGGGGGCCGATCGCGGACTCCGGTCTCCTGGCGCCCGGTCTGTCGGTCGCCGGTCTGATTCTCGTGGGCGTCGTCAGCCTGGGCCTGCTCACGGGGAACCTGCCCATGCTCTCCGGGCCGGGCGGCGGTCTGGGGCATGGCGGTGGGCCCATCCGGACGGCGACGCCGAGCAACATCGTCATCGTGGATCCGCGTGCGGACGTGCCCGGTGCGCTCGTCTACGCGAAGGCCGGAAACGTGTGGGTCCAACGGGGCGCCAGGGTGACCCAACTCACGAATGGCGGCCGGGACTCGATGCCGGCCCTCTCGCCGGACGGAACCTGGGCCTACTTCATCCGGACCACGCCGGAGGCGGGCCGCTGGCTGGTCAACGGGCAGGCGCGCCGCTACCGGTTGGCAACCCCGACGCTCATGCGGATTCGACTGGACGGGGAGGGGGACCCGGAAGCGCTCCTCACGGGGCGGATCGCGTCCGGTTCGAGCACCTGGTCGTACTTCCTCCGCCAGCCGACGATCTCGCCGGACGGCACCAAGGCCGCGCTGATCACGGACGGGCCGGACCCGTCGAAGACGGACGTCGTCCTCCAGCTGCTCGACCTCGGGACATTGCAGCTGACCGATCTCAAGGCGCCCGAGACGGCGCCCCTCGGGCATCAGGACCCGGCATGGTCACCCGACGGCCGGTTTCTCCTGTACGTGAGGAACGGCCGGGACGGTTCTCGCGGGGCGCCGATGATCATGCGCTACGACACGACGACCGGGAAGTCGGCGGCGATCACGGGACCGGGGTACTCGAACCCGGCCTGGTCGCCCGACGGACGGTTCATTGCGGCGACGCGGACGACGGCATTCGGCACGGACGTCGTGATCCTGGATGCGCTGCGCGGTTCAGAGCTGCTCCGGCTGACGGACGACGAGCGGAGCTTCTCGCCGGTCTGGTCGCCGATCGGTGACGCGGTCGCCTACCTGGAGATCGACCGCGGCGTCACGGACCTCTGGCTCGCACCCATCGACGTGACGGGCAACCCGGTCGCCGATGGGAAACCGATCCAGTTGACGATCGCTGCCGGCCTCGAGGCCGGGTCCCGCCCGGGATGGTGGATCCCCCCGGAACTCATCCCGACGCCGCCGCCGATGCCCACGCCGGCTCCGACCGCGGTGCCATCCGCCCCGTCGCCGGCAGCGTCGACAACCCCGTGACCCGGCCGTCGTACCTCGAACGGCTGGGGGAGCGGAGCGCACGGGCGCGGACCGTGCTGTGCCTGGGCATCGACCCGGACCCGGACGGTCTGCCGGAGGGCTTCTCGCCGGACCTCGGGGGGATCGAACGGTTCGCCCGGCTGCTCGTCGAGGCGGCCGCGCCGAACGTTGCCGCGATCAAGCCGAACCTGGCCTTCTTCGAGGCATACGGGAGCGCCGGGATCGCGGCCCTCGAACGCGTGCGCGCCGCGATCCCCGACGGGATTCCGGTGATCGCGGACGCAAAGCGCGGCGACATCGGCTCGACGGCCGCCCGGCAGGCCGCCGCGTTGTTCGACGCGCTCGGCGCGGACGCCGTGACCGTGAACCCCTACCTCGGCAGCGAGGCGGTGGCTCCGCTGCTCGAGCGTCTGGACCGCTACGCATATGTCCTGTGCCGGACCTCCAATCCGGGGGCCGGCGAGCTCCAGGATCTGGAGGTCCGGGCAACCGACGACGCGCCGGCGGAGCCGCTGTGGGCACGGGTGGCCCGACGGGCAGCGCGGTGGGGACCCGGCGGGACCGTCGGTCTCGTCGTCGGCGCGACGGCGCCGCGTGAGCTGGCTGCGATCCGCGCCATCGCGCCCGGCCTCGCCTTCCTGGTGCCGGGGGTCGGCGCGCAGGGCGGGGACGTCCAGCCGGTGCTCCGGGACGGACGAGCCACGGAGCCGCCGGCGGGCGCATATCCGGGCGGCGGGCTCCTCATCAACGTCTCGCGCGGCATTGCCGGAGCGGCCGTCGGGATGGCTCAGGATGGCGGCTCGACGGACCCTGGTGAACGCCTCGCGGAGGCTGCGGCGAGCTGGGCGCGCCGATTGCCTGTGCTACCCTAGCCGCCGTTCACGGTGGCCCGGTCGCTCCACGAGGTCCGTCGCAAACATGCCGTTCAATATCCAGGGCCCTGAGCTGATCGTCCTCCTCGTGATCGCCCTGCTCGTGCTCGGACCGGGCAAGCTCCCGGAGGTCGGCGCGGCGCTCGGCAAGAGCATCCGCGAGTTCCGCAAGGCTGCCTCGGACGTGAAGGAAGCGACGAGCATCGAACCGTCCAAGGCCTCGACCGCTCCCGTGGAACCGCCGCGCGTTTCCTCTCCGTCGGGCGAGGGACCAGCCGCCCAGGCCCCGGCACAGCCGGCGTCCCCGGCACAGCCGGCGACCCCGGCGCAGC
>JBKJVO010000214.1:0-2554 GCA_046717305.1 Candidatus Limnocylindrales bacterium | reverse complement strand
AGCCGCCGATCCGGCGGTCGGGGCGGACGTCGTGTTCGGCGAGGCCGGCGACGCGAAGGCCTTCGGCCGCGCGGCCGGCCGGGTCCGCTGGGCGCTTGTCCGGCAGGGCGCGGTCGTGGCGGTCATCGGTGCGATCGGGGCGTTCGGGGTCGTGAAGGGTGGCTGGTTCGGCGGCGGAGACACCCCCGTGCTCCTCATCCCGTGGGCCCTCGTCATCGGCGGCTTCTGGCGCGCGGCGCTGGGAGCCATCTCGCGCTGATGCGCGCGCTCCTCCAGCGTGTCTCCCGGGCGGGCGTCGCGGTCGGGGGTGAGCGGATCGCGGAGATCGGCCACGGTCTGGTCGTGCTCCTCGGCGTGGGCCACGGCGACGACGAGACAACCGCCGACGCGCTCGCGCGACGGATCGTCGACCTGCGGATCTTCCGGGATGAGGCGGGCAGAACGAACCGCTCCATCCTGGAGGTCGCCGGCGGGGCGCTCGTCGTGAGCCAGTTCACGCTCTACGCGGACACGTCACGCGGCCGCCGCCCCGGGTTCACGGATGCCGCGCCGGCGGAGCTCGCCGAGCGGCTCTATGAACGGGTGGCGGCGCGGCTCGCCGAGTTCGGCTTGACGCCGGTGGCCACCGGGAGGTTCGGGGCGGAGATGGCGGTGACGATCGTGAACGACGGGCCGTTCACGCTCTGGCTCGACACCGCGGAGCGAGCTTCTGCCCGCTGAGCTGCGCGAAGGGCTAGCGGGCGTTCTTCGTGAGTGTCCGGCGGCAGCGCGTGCAGACGAGCGCCTTGGTCGGCGATCCCTTCTGCTCGATCATGAGCGGCTGGAGGTTCGGCTGGTAGCGGCGATGTGCGCGGACCCGGTTCATCCCCGACGATTGGGGATTGAAGCCGCCCATCGATGCCTTGCCGCAGATCGCGCAGGAACGGGCCATGGTGTCCTCGGACGGTGACTCAACAGAAACGCGGGCCGAGTGGGCCCGGGCGGAGCGGTATGATACCACGCACCTCGGCGGCCTCCGACGCTGGCCCGCCGCGCCTGACGAGGACCGCCCATCGTGCCCGACGAACCCATCCCCGGTCGAGCCCTGGTGACCCGACGCGCCGTGATGGACATCGCCCGCGCGGCGACACTCGGGTCATACGGCGTGGCCGGATTCGCCGGCGGCCCCCTGGCGCGGATCGTCGCCTTCCTGGAGGGACGGCCGCCGGGCCTCAGGATCGCCGTGACGGACGGGGAGCTTGCGATCTTCCTGCACCTGCGTGTCGCCTACGGCCTGCCGGTAGCGGAGGTGGCTCGGCAGGTTGATTCGGCCGTCCGGTACGGCATCCGGCGCGCGCTCGGACGCGAGGTGGACCACCTGTCGATCCGCGTCGGCGGCCTCGACACCCAGCCGGGCGGCGAGCCACCGACGCGGCACCACGCATCGGGGCCCGGGAGCTCGGACCTCGCGGACAGCGGGACGGACGTCGCCTGATGGCCCGCCGGAGCTGTGACGGCGCCGGACTCCTCGGCGCATTCCGCGCGGCGGCCGCGAATCTGGAGGCCCACGTCGACGAGATCAACGGCCTCAATGTGTTCCCCGTGCCGGATGGCGACACCGGCTCGAACATGTTCGCGACGGTCCAGGCCGCCCTCATCGAAGCCGAGGGCGCCGGCGAGAAGGCCACGGCGGAGCGCGTCGCGGCCGCGGCCTCGTTCGGGGCGCTCATGGGCGCGCGCGGGAACTCGGGGGTCATCACCAGCCAGATCCTCCGCGGCATCGCCGAGGGGCTGGCCGGCAAGACCCGGTTCAACGGGCTCGACCTCGCGAATGCGCTCGAATCCGGCACGAAGGCCGCGTACGGGGCAGTGGCAAAGCCGGTCGAGGGCACGATCCTCACCGTGATCCGGGAGGCGTCGGCGGCCGCCGTCGCGATCGCCGAGCGCAACAACGACATCGAGGCCGTGCTCACCGTCACCCTGGACGCCGCCGAGAAGTCGGTCGCGAGGACGCCCTCGCTCCTGCCGATCCTGCGTGAAGCGGGCGTCGTGGATGCGGGCGGCCAGGGGCTGTACCGCCTGCTCCAGGGCGCCCTCCTCTTCCTCGTGGGCCGGGCACCCGAGCCCGCGCGCCCATCCGCAACGGCCGCGGTGCGGCCATCCGTCCTGGTCGCCCATGCGGACGAGGGCTTCGGGTACGAGACGATGTACCTCGTCGAGGCCCGCCCCGGCGCGCTGCTGGATGTGGACCGGATCCGCGTGTACCTCGAATCCATCGGCGAATCCGTCCTCGTGGCCGGGGATCCGCGGGCGATCAAGATCCACGTCCACAACGATCGGCCCGACCTTGTCATCGGCTACGGACTGGGCGTCGGGTCCTTGTCGCGGGTCAGCGTTGAGAACCTGGACAACCAGGCGCGCGACGTCCGCGAGACGCGGGCGGCCGAGTTCACCGCCGGGGATTCGGGCCGCAGCGACGGCACGGGCGGCTCGTCCGCGACCGATGGCGCCGGCTCCCTCGGGGCGGTCACCATGGCCCTCGGCATCGTGGCCGTCGCGGCCGGCGAAGGGCTCG
>JBKJVO010000213.1:0-4218 GCA_046717305.1 Candidatus Limnocylindrales bacterium | reverse complement strand
ACGGAGCAGCAAGAGCTCCTCGGCATCCTCGGGCCGCTCCGTGGCGACATCGTTGAGGTCGAATCCCCCACCACCGGATCGCCGCTCCCTGAGAGCTACCAGCCCGCGCCGCCGCTCGCCAGCGCCTGACACCCACGCGGCTCGGACCGCCACGGTGTCTGCTCGGAACCATCGACGGGACGGCCAAAGAGGTCACCGAGCGGGTGGGCCGGGCGATGGTGCTCTGCCGCGACCACCGCGTCGACGGCGTCGCTCTGGAGCGATCGCGCCTGGTGGGGGTCGAAGATCCCCGTATGATCGGGACAACGTCGCCCGCCGAGTGGCCGGGTAACCGCCGCCGCAACGGGAAGGGGCCGACGATGAACCTTCCATCCAAGATCGAAACGGTGGTGGTCGGTGGCGGCCAGGCCGGCCTGGCGATGAGCTCGTACCTGGGCCAGGCGGGTCGCGATCATCATGTGCTCGAGCGACGGGCCACCCTTGGCGGAAGCTGGCAGGACCGCTGGGACGCGTTCCGGCTGGTCACGCCCAACTGGGCGGCGTCGTTCCCCGGCGCACCGTACGACGGACCCGATCGAGACGGTTTCATGCCCCGGGACGAGATCGTCGCCCTGGTCGCCGGGTACGCGGAGAAGATCGCTGCACCGGTCTCGCTCGGGACGGATGTCCGACGGTTGGCCCCTCGCGAGGGCGGCGGCTTCCGATTGGAAACGAGCCAGGGCGATGTCCAGGCCGATCGCGTTGTCGTTGCGACCGGTGGCTATCACGTCCCGCGTGTCCCGACTGTCGGAGCCGATCTCCCGAGCCGTATGACCCAGCTGCACTCGCACACCTACCGGAACGAGTCGTCTCTGCCGCCAGGAGCCGTCCTGGTCGTCGGGAGCGGTCAGTCGGGCGTGCAGATCGCCGAGGAGCTCGCCGAAGCCGGGCGGACGGTGTACCTGTCCGTCGGCAGCACCGGGCGGGTCCCACGACGGTATCGTGGGCGCGACATCTTCGGTTGGCTCGCTGCCGTCGCGATGCGTGGTGCCGAGTTCGGGGTGGCACTGCCGACTGTCGACAAGCTGCCCGACCCACGTCTGCGGTTGGCAGGCAATCCCCACCTGTCCGGCCATCGCGGTGGCCACGACACGAACCTGCGCGAGTTCGCCGCCGGCGGGATGACGCTGCTGGGTCGGATCGAGCGGGTGGATGGCGAGCGTCTCCACCTGGCGCCCGACCTGTCGGTCAACCTGACTCGCGCAGATCGCTTTTTTGATGAGCGGCTGCGACCGCCCATCGACACCTTCATCGAGCGGGCCGGGATCGATGCCCAATCCGACGATCGTGAGCCGTTCGCGTTCGAGCCCGACGAACCAGCCGAGCTGGATCTCGCCGAAGCAGGCATCTCAACCGTCATCTGGGCCGCGGGCTACCGCCTCGACTTCGGATGGATCGATCTTCAAATCCTCGACGAGCAGGGGTTTCCGCGTCACCAGCGTGGCGTGAGCGAGGTCCCCGGGCTCTACTTCATCGGACTGCCATGGCAATACAGCATGCTCTCGGCGACCCTCTTCGGGGCGAGTTCCGACGGGGCATACCTGGCGGACCAGATGGGATTGCCCGTTCACGAGCGTGGGCGGTAGGTCGTGTCGCCTTCGTCGGCGTCGTTGGGCGTGCCTCTATCCCAACGCCCATTTCCAGCATCCGATCATTGACCTTGACGCCTACTGGACATTCAGCGTCGAGGACGATCTGCACGTCCTCTTCCGCTGGGACGACGATGAGGCGTTCCTCGTGAACCTTGGTTCTCACGACCAGGTGTACTGAGGCCGAGCACGGTAGGACTGCGCAAAGGGCGATTCTCGGCCTGTGTTCCCAGGGCTGCACTACTCCCCGGGCCGCGCTGTTCCCCGGGCTGTGATCGACCTCATTCATCAAAGGCACGGCACACACGCTCGGCCACGCCGCCGATTCGTCAGAAACGGCGCACGGCCTCGCTCAGATGAGGCCGAACTGATGAACCAGATCGATCAGCGGCCGACAGCGCCTCCCGGGGCGCTGCGCCTAGCCGAGGACGACCCGCACTCGATGCGTGGCGCCGTCGTCGGCGAGCGGAATCGCGGCACCGGCCACGAGTGCCTCGCCGTCGAGCTCCAGGGATGTGACCCCCCGACTGATCCCGTGCGGGTTCTCGACGACGATCTCGTACGTGGCGGAGTGATAGCGGAAGTCGATCTCGTAGCGCGGCCAGGCGCGAGGGATGCAGGGGTCGATCTCGATGGTCGTGCCACACAGGCGGAATCCCAGGATCGCCTCAATGCCGGCCCGGTACATCCAGCCCGCCGACCCGGTGTACCAGGTCCAGCCGCCGCGGCCGACATGCGGCGGTTCGGTGTAGACGTCGGCCGCCATGACGTACGGCTCCACTTTGTAGCGATGGACGCCCGCCCTCGTGCTCGCGTGGTTGATGGGGTTCAGGATGGAGTACAGCTCACCCGCCTTGTCGCCGTCGCCCAACGCCGCGAAGGCGAGGACGGACCAGATGGCGCCGTGGGTGTACTGACCGCCATTCTCACGGATGCCCGGCAGATAGCCCTTGACGTAGCCTGGATCGACGTCGGAATGGTCGAACGGCGGCGTGAAGAGCAGGACGAGACCGTCACCGCGTCGGACGAGGTACTCCTCCACGGCGGCCATTGCCCGCTCGGCGTGGGGAGGATTGGCGGCTCCCGACAGGACGCTCCACGACTGGGCGATCGAGTCGATCCGGCACTCGGCGTTTGCGGCCGAGCCGAGCGGCGTGCCGTCGTCGAAGAAGGCTCGCCGGTACCAGTCGCCGTCCCAGCCGTGGCGCTCGAGGGCCCGCCGGAGCTTCTTCATGTGGGCTCGCCAGAGCTCCGCGCGAGGGCGGTCGCCGCGAGCGTCCGCGATTGGCGCGAAGGCGGCAAGGACCGTGTGCAGGAACCAGCCCAGCCAGACGCTCTCGCCCCGGCCCTTGTGGCCCACCCGGTTCATCCCGTCGTTCCAATCGCCCGATCCGATCAGCGGGAGCCCATGCGCACCCAGTTCGAGGCTGCGGTCGATCGCGGCCACACAGTGGTCGAACATGGATCCCGACTCGAGTGAGCGTTCCGGCTGGAAATAGGCGTCGGTCTGGTCCGCTCGCAGTGGCGGTCCCTCGAGGTACGGCACCGTCTCGTCGAGGAGCGCCGTGTCGCCGGTGATCGCGAGGTAGCGTTCGACCGCGTACGGCAGCCACAGGCGATCGTCGGAGATCCGGGTTCGGACGCCCCGACCCGAGGGCGGATGCCACCAGTGCTGAACGTCCCCCTCGGGGAACTGATGTGCCGCGGCCCGCAGGATGTGTTCCCGAGCGAGTTCGCGCTTCGCGGGCACCAGGGCGATGACGTCCTGGAGCTGGTCGCGGAATCCGTAGGCGCCGCCAGCCTGGTATGTCGCCGTCCTCGCCCACAGCCGGCACGCGAGCGTCTGGTAGAGGAGCCAGCGGTTGAGCATGATGTCCATCGAGCGGTCGGGCGTCCGCACCTGGACGGTGCCCAGGAGGTCGTCCCAGTAGCTCGCCACGGCCCGCAGCGTCGCCTCGTGGTCGGCCGATCGCCCGCGCCGGATGAGATCGACCGCCGCCGGGGCCTCGTCCGCCTCGCCGAGCAGCACGACGACCTGGGTCCGCGCCCCGTTGGCGAGCTCGAAGCTGGTCTGGAGGGCGGCGCAGGGGTCCAGGCCGGGACCGGCGGCTCCTGACAGCCGATGTCCGCGGTCCAGGCCGGCAGGCCGGTCGGGCGCGCCATTGCGGCCGAGGAACTCGGTCCGATCGGCCGTCCAGGCCGTCTGCCGCCCGCCCAGATCGAGGAAGGCGACGCGACCGCCGAATTCGGTATTCCACGGATTGCGGACGAGGATCGCCTGCGTCTCCGGCTCCAGCGCCGTGACGATCCGTGGGCCGTTGGCGCCGCGCGAGGTGCCGAGGGCCCACTCCGCATAGGCGAGATTTCGAAGAGGGCCCTTGCGCGGATGCGTACCATCGGGCCATTGGCGACGGGTCGTGAGTCAGTACAGTAGCAGTTGATCGCCTGTCGCCTCTGAGGGAGTTACCACGGAGACAACCATTCGCGGAGAGGGCGCCACGACGCTCTCGCTGCTTGTCCGGATCGAGCAATGGCTCGGGGCGTTGCCGCTCGACGTCCTCGAGGAGGTCGTTCGCGCGGTCTCGATCAG
>JBKJVO010000212.1:0-4298 GCA_046717305.1 Candidatus Limnocylindrales bacterium | reverse complement strand
GCGGTGGACGGCATCCAGTAGTCCGGCGTGAGCGTCGCCACGAGGATGAGGTCGATCTCGTCCGGATCCAGGCCGGCCGTCCGGATCGCGCGGAGCCCGGCGACCGCGGCCATCGAGGCGGTCGTCTCGTGCGCCGCGGCGACACGTCGCTCGCGGATGCCCGTCCGGGTCACGATCCACTCGTCATTGGTATCGACCATCTTCTCGAGGTCGGCGTTCGTGAGGACCTGCTCCGGGACGTAGCGGCCCCACCCGGTCACGTGCGCGCGGCTGGCCGGCGTGCTCTCGTTCGTCACAGCAGATCGACCTCGATGAGGGGTTGTCTGGCCTTCACGAGCTTGGAGTTCTCGGCATGGATCCGGACGACGCGGCCGGACAGGTCACTCTTGATCTCGGTGAACAGCTTGATCGCCTCGATGAGCCCGATGACCTGTCCGGCAACCTCCTCTCCGCCAACGGAAACGTACGGCTCGGATCCCGTCGATGGGGTTGCGTACCAGATCCCGGTCAGGGGAGCCTTGACCGATGGCCGCGCTGGTGCGGCCGGTGCGGCACCGGCTGACGCGTCGCCGCCCGAATGGCCAGGCGCGCCGGTGCCTCCGGGCCCCATCCCTCCGGCCGGAACCGTGCTCGCCGCGACGGTGACCGCTTCGATCGCGACGGGCTTGCGAAGGACCAGCCCCGTGCCGCCGACCTGGACCTCCAGCTCGGTCAGCTCCGAGCGCTCGAGGAGCGCCGCAAGCCGGTCCACGAGCCCCAGGAGCGCCACGTCGCCGGGCTCGCTGGGCGGGGGTGCCACGGCGTCGGTGGGCGGTGGCGCAGCCGGCGCCGCGGCGCCATCCGGCGCGGCTGCGCCTTCCGGCCCGGTGGTCGCCTGGCTGTGGGGATCGGCTCCGTCGGTCATGCGTCCCACCGTCGGAAGACGAGCGCGGCATTCTGGCCCCCGAACCCGAACGAGTTGTTGAGGGCAACCCGCACGTCCCGCCGCGTCGCGCGGATCGGGGTCAGGTCCATCCCCTCCCCCGCCGGGTCGGGCTGATCCAGGTTGATCGTCGGCGGCACGGTCCCGGTCCGAAGCGCCTGGATCACCGCGATCGATTCCAGGGCGCCGGCGGCGCCGAGCGTATGGCCGAGCATCGACTTGTTGGCAGTCACCGCGACCCGACCGGCGCCCTCGCCGAAGATCGTCCGGATCGCCTGGAGTTCGGCCCGATCGCCCTCCGCCGTGGAGGTGGCATGGGCGTTGACGTGGTCCACCTCGTCCGGCGAAACTCCCGCCTTCTCGAAGGCACGCCGCGCGGCCCGGACGGCGCCGTTCCCGCCGGGGGCCGGGAGCGTGATGTGGAACGCGTCCGCGGTGGCGCCGTAGCCCACGAGCTCGGCGAGCGGCTGCGCGCCGCGGGCCTCCGCGTGCTGGAGCGTCTCCAGCACGAGCATCCCGGCACCCTCGCCGATGACGAACCCGTCGCGCCCCTCGTCGAACGGCCTGGAAGCGCGTGCGGGGTCGTCGTTCCGGGTGGACAGCGCCTTCATGGAGGCGAACCCACCCAGGACGGCCTCGTGGATGGAGGCCTCCACGCCGCCGGCGAGCATGACGTCCGCGTCCCCACGCCGGATCGTCTCCCACGCCTCGCCGATCGCGTGGGCACCGGTGGCACACGCGGAGACCGTCGCGAAGTTCGGCCCGAGCGGCCCGAAGGCGATCGCGACCTGGCCGGCCCCGACGTTGGCGATGCCCATCGGGATGAAGAACGGGCTGATCCGGCCCGGGCCGCGCTCGGCCATCACGAGGACGTTGTCGAACAGCGTGGTGACGCCGCCGAGGCCGGACCCCAGGATCACGCCGGTCCGCTCTGCGAGCTCGCCCTCCAGTCGCCCGGGAAAGCCCGCCTGGTCGAGTGCCTGGCGCGCCACGACGAGCCCGAACTGGATGTAGCGGTCGGTTCGCCGCAGGTCCTTCCGGTCGAGGACGCCGCTGGCGTCGAAGTCGCGGACTTCACCGGCGATCCTCGAATCGAGCCGCGCTGGATCGAACCGCTCGATCGTCCGGATCCCGGAACGGCCGGCGACGAGTCCCGCCCACGTGGACGCGACGTCGTTGCCGAGCGCGGACAGGGCGCCCATCCCGGTCACGACCACCCTCGGCGGCAGAGCGGCGGTCACCGGACCAGCTTCCCCGTTCGGATGGTTGCGGCCCGATAGACGTCGCCCGGGAGTCCACGGGCGGAGATCGCGTTCGCGGCGACCATCGTGTCGAACTCGGTCCGGCGGATCTCCGCGGTCACGGTCTCGCCGTCGAGCGTCACGAGTGCCCACGACGCCGTCGGATCACCGTCGAAGACGTAGCCCGCGCTCCCGTCGTTGACGATCTGCTGCCAGCCGAAGTCGCGGATCTCGGGCATGTGGGTGTGGCCGCAGCAGATGATCCGGGCGTCCGTCCGGGACAGGCGCTCCAGCGTGACGCTGGCGTCGAGGTCCAGGTCGAAGCCGGCGGTCTGGGATCCCGGCGACGCGTGGGTCACCAGGACCAGCGTCTCCTCGAGCCGGATGCGGCGCTCCGCCGGGAGCCGGCGGAGCCAGTCCAGCTGTGCGTCGTCGAGGGCATCGTGCGCCCACTCCGAGGCGATCTGGATCGCGTCCGACACCCCGTCCGCCATCCACGGGAAGGCGGCTGCGTAGTCGAAGTCGGCGACCGCGACGTCCGTGTTGCCCTGCACGATGACGGCGCCCTCCGCCTCCATCGCGCGGAGCATGTCGATGGTGCCGGCGGGATCGTGCCCGTTCATCACGAGGTCGCCGGCGACGAGGATCGCGTCCGGCTTCTCCTTCTTGATCGCCGTCCGGACCGCCTCCAGCGCGGTGACGTTGCCGTGGATGTCCGAGAGCACGGCGATACGGGCACTCACCGGAGCACGCCCTCGCCGGGGATGATGAAGCTGAGCGTCGCCTCGCAGGCCGTCTCGCCGTCAACGCTGGCCACACCGCGGGCGCGCCCGAACCGTTTCCCGAGCTTCTCCATCGTGATCTCGAGACGCAGCGTGTCGCCCGGCACAACGACGCGCTTGAAGCGGCAGTCGTCGATCCCGGCAAAGAGGCCGATCCGGTCCCCGAAGCCGGGCTGCTTGGCCACGTAGACGGCCATCGTCTGGGCGAGCGCCTCCACCTGGAAGACGCCCGGCATCACCGGCAGGCCGGGAAAGTGGCCCTGGAAGAAGTACTCGCTGGACGTCACGCCCTTGATCCCGACGATCCGCTTCGCCTCGGCGTCGTACTCGATGATCCGGTCCACGAGGAGGATCGGCCAGCGATGCGGAATCAGCGCCTCGATCTCGCGGGACGAGTGAACGGTCTCGGTCATGGGCAGGCTCCGGTTCGGGTGGATGCTGGGGTCAGGACCGGGCTGCAGCCGCGAGGAATGCGGCGCTCCCGATCCGGTCGAGGAGGTTCGTGGTCATCCGGCCCTCGAGGAACGCCTCGTTGGCAAGGAGCGCCTTGTGGATCTCCACGTTCGTGGTGATCCCTTCCACGACCAGCTCGTCCAGGGCGGCGCGACCGCGCTGGATGGCGGTCGGGCGGTCCGGCCCCCAGACGATGAGCTTGCCGAGGAGCGAGTCGTAGAACGGCGGAACGTCGTAGCCCGGGTAGAGGTGGGAATCCATCCGGATCCCTGGGCCGCCGGGAGCGTGGTAGGACTCCACGACGCCGGCCTCGGGCCTGAATTCGTGGGCCGGGTCCTCCGCGTTGATCCGGAACTCGATCGCGTGGCCTCGGGGCTGGACGTCCGCCTGGCTGAACCCGAGAGGCTCGCCCGCCGCGATCCGGATCTGCGTGGCGACCAGGTCGATCCCGGTGAGCATCTCCGTGACCGGGTGCTCCACCTGGATCCGGCAGTTGATCTCGATGAAGAAGAAGTCGCCGGCCCCGTCGATGAGGAACTCCAGGGTGCCCACGTTCTCGTAGCCCGCCTCGACGACGGACCGGATCGCGCGCTCGCACAGGTCCGCCCGGGCCCCCGCGGAGAGTGCCGGCGTGGGCGCCTCCTCGAGGATCTTCTGATGGCGCCGCTGGACGGAGCAGTCGCGCTCGCCGAGGTGAACGCCATGGCCGTACCGGTCCACCGCCACCTGGACCTCGACGTGACGCGTGTTCTCCAGCCATTTCTCGAGGTAGAGGGAGTCGTCCCCGAACGCCGAGCGCGCCTCGGACCGGCAGACCTTGATCGCCGATTCCAGCTCGCGCGGCGTCCGGACCATCCGCATCCCCTTGCCGCCGCCACCGGCCGAGGGCTTGATGAGGAC
>JBKJVO010000211.1:0-3031 GCA_046717305.1 Candidatus Limnocylindrales bacterium | reverse complement strand
GGCGTCGCTCATGGCGCCATCGTAGGCCGCGTGCGGCGGCCGCAGTGGGCGTGGCGCCGTGCCTCACGAGGCCGGAGTTGACCAGGGGTCAATGCTTCCCTGCACGGCGGTCGTCACGTTGCGCCCTGGTCCAGGAAGGTGCGGCCGGAACGAACCTGCGACACCAAACGGGCCTCATGCTTGACTGACGGGCGTGAATCGCGCACCAAGTCGCGAAATCCGTGACTGGCGGGCAAGGCGAGTGCGCGGTCGGACGGGCGGGCTGCTCGCTACGTCTCCCGACGTGATGACAGGAACGAGGCCCCGGCGACGACCGCGATGAGGCCCACAACCACGGCGCCGCCGAGAAGAACGATGCCTGGGATCCCGCCGTCTCCCGACGTCGCGCCGGTGGGCGTCTCGGCGCCTTCCGGGACCGTGCCCTCGCCGAAGGCGGCGCCCGCATCCGCCTGCAGCTGCCGGCCCTCGGGCGTCGAGAGGTCGGCGGACGGCGAGCAGATGTTCGGGTGGAGGACGCCTTCGCTGACGTACGCGACCATCACCAGCTGCTGCCCGACCGACAGACCGATGCCGCAATTCGCGCCGTCGCCGCCCTGGATGGGGACCTCCGCGATGTCACTGGAACCCTTGTACCAGCGCTTGACCCGGAACGTGCCGCGCAGATCCTTGCCGACCGAGGTGACCGTGCCCGAGAGGATCAGGGTGTCCGCCTCGTTGGCGTATTCTGCGATCGGTCGCGGCGGGATGCAGGAGCAGGCGAAGGCGCAGCCGGGCGATGCGAGGCCCAGGATGCTGAACCCGCCCGCAAGGACCGCGACGGCCAGGGCGATGCGAAGGTGGCGCACGTCGATCCCTCCCTACGGACGCAGGTTCTCGACGAGGCGCTCGCCCAGGCGCCGCTCGCCGACGGCCGAAGCCGAGATGAGGACGCCGCGCTCCTCCAGCAGGACGTGGTACGTCCGGAGGCCGCCGGCGCATGTCCCGAGGTAGACGGTGCGACCCCCGATCCGGGTTTCCGCATGGCCGGCGACCCCGTCCGCCTGCGAGCACGCGCCTTCGTCGAACGAGTCCCGCCAGTCCCGGTAGAGCGTCTCGTTCATCGTGTCGGGCAGGAGCCGGACAACGACTGCGAAGACGAAGTCACCGGTCGCCGGGTCGATCGCCAGACCCGCCGCGATCGCCGATGCGACCTCCGGCAGAAGCGGATCCTCAAGGGCGGCGGCCTCGCCGTCGGGGTTTTCCGCGACCGGCAGGCCGTCAACGGTTGCCGGAAGGATCTCGAGGAGCGAGGAATCGATCGCGACCGCCGTGCCTGTCGCCGGCGTTGGCGTCGGCCCTGGGGACATCGAGGCGGTCGGGCTGGTGGCCGCCGTCGCGCTGGGCGACGGCGACTCGACGGCGGAGCCGCACGCGGCGATCACGATCCCGATCACCAGGGTTGCCCAGAAGGGTCGCGTTGCGAACTTCACAGCTCTCGCCGGAGCACGGGGAAGCGCTCGTCGTCCACCGCGATCGAGAAGCCGCACCCAACCCAGAACGCCGGGGTCGCGGCGCTCGTGGCGTTCTCGCGAGTCCCGCGCTCCGGGTAGGCCTCCACCGCTGAGAAGCCGCGCGTTGCGAGGTCGTCGCAGACGGCGGCGACAAGCCGCCGGGCGTGACCCGCGCCGCGCGCCTCGTTCGTCGTCGCGATGCACGTGATCACCGCCGGTAGCGGTGCCGCCGGGAGCTGCGAGTAGAGCTGGCGGAGCCGCTGGGCGCGCGGGTAGGCGGACAGTGGCCCGAACTGGGCGTAGACCGCGGGCGTTCCATCGACCTCGAGGACCTTCGCATACGTGCCGAAAACGGCGAGGCCGCGCCCCAGGAGCCGGAGCTTCCGCGGCTGGTCCACCCCGACCCCGGGACGTGCCGCTCGTCGCGGTGCGAACGGGTTGTCCGGCGGTGCCTCGTCCTGGTCGTCGTCCCCGAACGGGTTGAGCGCGGGGCGCGAACCCGTCTGCGAGAACGGGTTGAAGGCGGGTCCCCGCGATGCGGGGGCGAACGGATTCGCGGGCGCCGCTTTCGGCGCGGGTGCCTGGGTCATCGCGGAGGGGTCCCACCACGAGAGGCGGGCGGCCCGGGACCCTCGATCGGCGTCCTCCCAGAAGTCGCAGCTCCGGTGATCGAAGCCCGGATCGGCGCACGGTGGGATGCGGGTGAACCCCTCCGCGTCCCGGATGTCGACGATCCGCAGGTCCGGCATTCGGGCGGTCCTAGGTGCGCGCCTGGCCGCCGATGGCGCCGACCGGCCCGGCGAGCGCCGCGAGCGCACCGCCGTGCACCAGGGCAGTGGCTGCTGCGAGGTCCGGGCCGAGCTCACGGTCCGCGTCGAGGTGGCGGGCCGCCCGGCGCACGAGGGCATGGGCCTCACGCACGCCGACGCCCGCCTGGACCCCGGGGAGCGTCGCCAGTCGGAGGTCGAGCGCCTGGGCCGCGCACAGCGCTTCGATCGCGAGGATCCGCTCGACATGCTCCAGGACGGTCCGTGCGTGCCGCCCGGCGATCGGACCCATGGACACATGGTCCTCCTGGTTCGCGCTCGTCGGGATGGAATCCGCACTGGCCGGATGGGCGAGGACCTTGTTCTCCGAGGCGAGCGCCGCCGCGGTGTACTGGAGGAGCATCAGCCCGGAGTCCAGGCCGGACGCCGGCGCAAGGAACGCGGGGAGGCCGCCGTTGAGGTGCGGGTCCAGGAGGAGCGCCGTCCGCCGCTCGCTGATCGATCCGAGCTCGGCCAGTGCCAGCTTCGCGAAGTCGAGCGCGAGCGCGATCGGCTCGCCGTGGAAATTGCCGCCAGAGATCACGACACCGCCGCCGGTGGCGATCGCCGACGCATCGGCCACGCCGCCGCCCGGAAAGACCAGCGGGTTGTCGGTCGCCGAGTTCAGCTCGATGTCGAGGACGCGGCTGAGGTGCTCCAGTGCATCCCGAATTGCGCCGTGGACCTGGGGAATGCAGCGGAGCGAGTACGGGTCCTGGACCTTGTGGTGTGAGC
>JBKJVO010000210.1:0-6609 GCA_046717305.1 Candidatus Limnocylindrales bacterium | reverse complement strand
CGCCGGACCCGTCCGGCGCGCCCCTGCCGACACCGTGCATCCAACCAACACCGGAACCGACCCCGGAACCGACCCAGGACCATGGTGGAGGCGGGGGCGGGGGTGGCGGAAAGCCCACGCCGACGCTGCCGCCAGAACCGGCACCGAGTCCGGCGCCCCGGAGGTCCAAGGTTCTGGCTAGAGCTCGGATCAGCCCAGGCTGACGATCGTCGCTCCGTCGCCGCCCTCGCCACGATCACCGGCACGGACCGACGTCACGAGCGGATGGGCCGCCGCCGATGATCGCACCGCATCGCGCAGCGCACCGGTCCCCAGGCCGTGGATGACCGTCACTCGGTCCAGGCCGGCGAGGGAACCATCCTCCAGATAGCGCTCGAGGGCGGCCAGGGCCTCATCGACCCGCGCGCCGCGGAGATCCAGCGAGGCCGGCACGGTTCGCACCCGCGCCAGGCGAATGGCATCAACGTTCGAGGTCGCGCCGGGTCGCCCGCCTCCCGGGCCTCGCGTCGTGTCCCGGGCGGCGACATGGTCCGGGACCAACGCGTCGGTGAGGTCGTCGAGCGTGACGCTGACCCGCATCCCGCCGGCTTCTAGCGACGCTCGGCTTCCGTCGCGATCAAGGGCGGCGAGTCGGCCTTCCCAGCCCCCGGATCGGCTCCGTGCTCGGTCCCCCACTCGCCACGTCCGCGGGCCTGCAACGGGTGCCTCGGCCGGCGCGTTCGGCGGTGCAGGGAGGCGCTCGACCTGTCGCTCGATTGCCTCGATCGCCTCATCCAGCGCCGGCGCGGCGAGATGGCCCCGGTCGAGCGTCCGGCGCAGGGCAGCGACGTCGGCACGCACATCGTCCACGATCTGGTCCGCCTCCTCGCGGGCGCGGCGGACCGCCTCCTCCCGCTCACGACGGCCGCGTCGACGTTCCTCCTCCGCGGCCCGAAGGAGGTCCGCGGCGCGTCTCTCGGCGGCGCGAGCTCGCTCGAGGGCCTCTGCCGTGGCCCCCTCGCTCTCGCGGATCTGGGCGAGCGTGACCTCGAACGCGCGCTGGCCCTCCGTCAATCGCGATCGGGCGTCGGCGACGATCGTCTCGGGAAGGCCCAGCCGCTCGGCGATGGCGAACGCCTGCGACCCGCCGGGCAACCCGATCGTCAGGCGATAGGTGGGGCTGAGCGTCTCAAGGTCAAACTCGACCGCGGCATTCGAGGCTCCGGCCGTCGTGTGGGCATACGCCTTGAGCTCCGCGTAGTGGGTGGTTGCCGCGACAAGTGCCCCCGCTCGGATGAAATGGTCGAGCAGCGCCTGGGCAAGCGCGGAACCCTCCGTTGGGTCCGTTCCGGCACCTAGTTCGTCGAGCAGGACCAGCGTGCCTGGCCCGGCAGCGGAAACGATCCGGATGATCGAGCGAAGGTGCCCGGAGAATGTCGAGAGCGATTGCGCGATCGACTGCTCGTCACCGATGTCAGCAAAGACGTCCCGAAACACCGGCAGCCGGCTCCCCGCCGCAGCCGGGACGTGGAGCCCGGCCTGATGCATCAGCGCGAGCAGGCCGAGGGTCCGGAGGGTCACCGTCTTGCCGCCCGTGTTCGGGCCGGTGACCACGAGCGCCGTGAAGCTGTCCCCGAGGCGGACGTCGATCGGAACGACCCGGCCGGTGAGCCCGGGATGGCGCGCCGACAGGAGCACCACCTCGGCCCGCTCGGAGGTCTCGGCGCGAACGCCGCCCATATCCGCCGCAAGCTGGGCCTTCGCGGCCCAGAAGTCGAACCTCGCCAATGCTCCGAGCGTCTCGCGGAGCGGCTCGGCGTGTGCTGCGACGAGCTTCGAGAGCTCGTCCAGGATCCGGCCGATCTCCTCTTGCTCCGCGAGCTGCGCCTCCCGCCAGACGTTGCCGAGTTCGACGACGACGAGCGGCTCCACGAACAGCGTCTGCCCCGAACCGGACGCGTCGTGCACGATGCCCTTCACGCGCGCCCGCGCATCCGCGCGGACCGGCACGACGTAGCGGCCGTTGCGGAGCGTCACGATCGGCTCCTGGAGCGCTCCGGCGATCTCCGAGCCGACGAGCGTGTCGAGGCGGCGTCGCAGTCGGTCGTAGGCGATCCGGACCGCGGCGCGAAGCGAGCCGAGCCGCGGCGAGGCCGTGTCGAGCAGTTCCCCCGCCGGATCGAACGAACGTGCGAGCGTTGACCGGATCGGCGGCAGGGCATGCAGCTCCCGTGAGAGGGCTCGGAGCAGGGCCCGACGGTCGTCGGTCAGGACCGCATGGAGCCTCGTCGAGCCCTCCAGGGTGTCGGCGATCTCGAGGAAGTGGGCAGGGTCAAGGCGCCCGCCACGGGCAGCGCGTTCGATCCACGGTCCGATGTCATGAGCCCCGCCGATCCCGGTGCCCGGACGCTCCTCCAGCAGGGCTCGAGCCTGGTCCGTCTCGTCCAGGCCGCGAGCCACCAGCACGGGATCCCCCTCCGCTACGAGCGCCTCGGCAAGTCGGCGGCCCGGTGGGAACGACGTGTGGCCGGCCAGCCGGTCACGAACGAGCGGAAACTCGAGCAGCATGACCGAGCGGCCGTCCAAGTCAGCGCGACCGCGCGTCGAAGGGCGTGTCTGGCGACGGGAGCGACGGGCTTGAAGCGTCCACGAACCGATATGGCAGCGACGTCCAGGGTTCCCCAGCGTACGAGACGCCGATCCGCGGGCCGGTCGCCTTCTGGACTGGTCGCATGCCGGCCGGCGCGAGCTCCAGTCGGAGCGACGAATCGGGATCGCACAGGTCCATACCGGTCATTCCGCGATCCACGGAGAAGGCTGCGGCCACGAGTCCCGGCCCCGCGGCGACGCGAGCATCGGGGCGCGGCCGTGGAGGCAAGCCGTGATGCGACTCACGCCGTCGAGCGGTTCGGTGCGCCGCCAGTGCCATGCGCATCTCCTCGAGGCCCTCGATCGCTTCAACGGTCCGAATGAGCACGGCGCCGGCCACGCCGTCCGGTTCGGTGACCACGTTCAGGCAGTCGTACATCCCGTAGACAAGGTACACGTAGGCCACGCCGGGCGGCCCGAACATCGGGGCGGTGCGGAGCGTCCGGCCGGCTCGTGCATGGGATGCCCGGTCCTCCGGCCCGAGGTAGGCCTCGACCTCGACGATGCGACCCACCCGGCGGCGTGGATCGCCATCCACAGTCTCGCGCACGAGATGGGCACCGAGCAGCGCGCGCGCGCCGTCGAGCGTGGATCCGCAGAGCCGGTCCCTGGGAAACGGCGCCGCGCCGCCGGACGCGCCGCCGGAAGTGCTGCCGCTCAGGCCTCGAAGACCTCCTTCACGGCCGCCGGAAAGGCACCCCCGAAGATGAGCAGGATGAACGGCACGATCCGGTCCCGGACGATCGTGGCGGTGATCGAGTCATTGAGCGCCAGGTGGATCTCCCGGACGAACGGGAACTCGATGCCCCGTGCTTCCTGACCGATCGTCAGGAAGAATGGGTCCGTGATCAGGAAGAAGGCGCTCAGGATCAGGCCGCCCTGGATGACACCCAGGACCCCACCCAGGACCTCGTCGATGATCGGATACTGTGCGAACAACGGGATGGGCCGGTAGAACAGCTGGATCGCGATGGTCGAGGCGATGGTCCCGGCGACAAAGACCGTGCCGAACGCGATCATGTAGTTGTATTCGGCGGGGTACTGCGTCCAGTTCTCGGCGAGGAAGGACCCCAGCGGCTGGCGGACCTGAGCCGCGACGAGCAACGCGAGCAGGATCGAGGCAATCCCCAGCAGGCGGCGGATAATCCCCTGCATGAAGCCCAGGATGAACAACGCGAACAGGCTGAAGAGGGTCAGGAGGTCAACGGCCTTGACCGATGTGATCGCCTCGATGATGTCCACGGCGCTCCGACTCCCCCCGACCCGGTGCATCGGGCCCGTCGTTCGACGGGAACCCGTGCGGGCGGCATCAGGGTAGCAGCGCGCTTTCACGCGCCGCAACCCGTCCCTTTGGCGGCGCACGCCGCCAAGGGCCCATTCAATGGCCCCGAGGAGCGGCGTCAGGCCCGGATCCGACCTCCGGTGCGCTCGAGCTCGAGCCGGATGTCCGTCATCGCGGCATCGACATCCGATTCGGTGAGCGTGCGGTCGCCGGCGGAGAACCGGAGCCGGAACGCAAGGCTCCGCTCGTCGGGGGCCAGCGGAACTCCGACGTACACATCGAACAGGCGGACGTCGCGCAGCAGCGTCCCGCCGCTCGAGCGGATGACACCCTCCAGATTCCCGCTCGCGCGATCGTGGCCCACCACGACCGCGATGTCGCGTTCGACGTCCGGGTATCGGGACGGCGCCATGCCGCGCGGAACCGGAAGTCTGCCGGATGTCAGGCCGCTCAGGGACAGTTCGGCGACGATGACCCGGCTGCCACGAATGTCCCATGTCTCGGCCAGATCCGGGTGCAACTCGCCGAGGCGGCCGCTGAGGCGCACACGGCCGGCCCCATCGTGTGCGACGACGTTCGCAGCCCGGCCAGGGTGGAGGGTGGGTTCATCCATGACGGCGATGGACGAGGGCGCATCCAGCCCGAGGTGTCGAGCCAGGAGTTCGATGATCCCCTGCGCGTCGCCGAGGTCGGCGTCCCGCGCGGTCCGATTCCACGCGGCGACCTCGAACGAGCCGTGCAGCGCGAAGCCGAGCCGCCACCACTCCCCCGTCGCCGCTCCCAGCCGACCGTAGCCCTTGCCGATCTCAAAGATCGCGACATCGGACCGGCCATGCCGGACATTCGACGAGACGATCTCCACGAGGCTCGCGACGAGCGACTGGCGTAGCACGGAGTGGTCGGCGGATAGCGGGTTCGTGACCGTGATCGGGACCCCGGCGGCAGGCTCTTCCCCGTCGGCAGCCGGGATGGGTGTGGTCCACGGCGCCCGCTCCAGAAGTCCGGGCGAAATCAGGGCATGCGTGGCCACTTCGGAGAGACCTGCGCCCGCGAGCAGCTCGCGCACGCCGTCGCGAAGCTCGAGCGGCGATGGCCTGAACGATGGCGGAACCGTGGCCGGCAGCGTCGCCGGGACGAGCTCATACCCTCGGACGCGGGCGACCTCCTCGATGATGTCCGCCTCGATCGCGATGTCGCGACGCCAGGTCGGGACGACGGCGACGAGCGACTCGGACGCTGGGGTCGTGACCGTCAGCGGGCGCTCGCCCGCCGAGACCGGAACGGACACATCGTCCCCCGATGACGGTTCGATCTCGAGCCCCGTGCGCTCCAGCAGATGTTGCTGCTCGGCCGGCGAAAGGGCAGTCCCGAGGAGCCTGTTTACCCGATTCGGCCGAAAGGCGACCCGCGGGCGATCCGGCTCTGCCGGATCCGTGTCCAGCACCCCCGGCGCCACCGTCCCGCCGGCCCAGTCGGCAAGCAGCCGGGCCGTCCGGTCCGCACCGATCCGCGCAAGCCGGTGCTCCTGGCCCTTTTCGAACCGGAGGCTCGCCTCCGACCGCAGGGCGTAGCGGAACGCCGTCCGCCGGATGCTGATCGGATCGAAGATCGCGGACTCCACGACGACGTCACGGGTCGCGTTCGTCACCTCGGACGCCGCGCCCCCCATGACACCCGCGATCCCGAGTGGACCCGACGGATCTGCGATGAGGAGCGTATCCGGGTGCAACTCGCGGTCGACGTGGTCGAGGGTCTTGAGCCGCTCACCGGGCCGGGCGAGGCGGACGACGATCCGACCGTCGTGGACCGCTGCGGCGTCGAACGTGTGGATCGGCTTGCCGAGCTCCAACATGACGTAGTTCGATGCGTCCACGACATTGCTGATCGGGCGGATCCCGGCCGCGAGGAGGCGCATCTGGGCGCGGTCCGGAGCGGGACCGACGCGGACGTCGGCGACCCAGCGGCCGACGAACCTCGGACAGAGCGCGGGATCCTCCACGTCCACCCGAAGCCGCTCGCCAGTTGGCGTGCCCGCTTCCACGAGCGACGTGTCAGGCCAGCGGACGGCGCCGCCGGTGATCGCGGCAACTTCGCGCGCGAGCCCGACGATCGACAATGCGTCGCCCCGGTTCGGCTTGACGTCCACGTCGAGCACGATGTCCCCAAAGAGGTCGGCGAGTGCGGCCCCGAGCGGCGTGTCGCCGGGCAGGATGAGGATCCCGTCTCCATCGCCGGTCAGGCGCAGCTCATCGCCCGAACACAGCATCCCGTTGCTGACGACGCCCATCTTCTCGGTCCGCTCGATGCGCCGATCGCCGGGCAGGACGGCGCCCGGAAGGGCGACGGGAATCCGCTGCCCGACGGCGATGTTCGTCGCTCCGCACACGATCTCCAGCGGCTCGCCCCGGCCGATGGTGACACGCGTCAGCGACAGGCGATCCGCCCGCGGATGGCGTTCCACCGAGAGGAGCTCGCCGACGACGACGTCCTGCCACTCCGCGCCGCGGCGTTCGATCCCCTTGACCTCCATCCCGAGGAGAGTCAGGCGCTCGGCGAGGGCCTCGGGCGACAGCTCGAAGTCGACGTACTCGCTCAACCAGGACAGCGGCACTCTCATGGCTTGGCTCGGCTGCAGGCAACCTCGGCAGGATGCCGGCGCTCGCTCACCGACGGCCGAGGCGACGCTCCCGCGAGCCATC
>JBKJVO010000209.1:0-2585 GCA_046717305.1 Candidatus Limnocylindrales bacterium | reverse complement strand
ACGCGATCGCCCGCAACGTCATCGAGGCGGACGGACGTTGGCCCGTCTACGGTCATGGGCTCGGGCACGGGATCGGGATCGCGACACACGAGCTCCCGGGACTTGGCCGCCGCTCCGCGACGACCCCGCTCCCGTCACCCACCGTCTTCTCGGTGGAACCGGGCATCTACCTCGAGGGCGAGACGGGCGTCCGGATCGAGGACCTCGTCCTGCTCGACGCGGAGGCCGGTCGGCTGGAGCGACTGACCCACTTCCCATGGGGCGTGATCGTCGTCGGCACCTGATTCGAAGGCCGGATGCTGAACGCGGCGGTGACGGATCCGCCTTCGCGGCGTCATGAGGTGGGAGGTACGTCCAATGTTCGGGACCCGAATAGCATTCCTTCTCTTCGTCGCCGCCCTGAGCGTGGCAGCCTGCGCGGCGAGCTGGACTGAGTTCCCACAGACGCCGGTATCGGGACAGCGCTGCGTGGGTCTGCCGGACCCGGTATGCGCGAGGATGCTCGCCGATGCGCGGCGCGAGGTCGTGGGCGGAGCCGGCCCCGTCGTCGGAATCGAAATCGTGTGCACGACGACCTGCACGGAGGCGAACGGCGAAGCGACCGTGACTCGCACGTACGCAAATGGGCAGACCATCAGCGGGACGTCGGGTTGGGCGAGTCCGGTCGGTCCCGCGCCCGGTGAACCGGGCGGTCCGCCGATCGTGTTGCCCACCGCGCTGCCCGTGGAGCCCCTCTGCCTCGGCGTCGACGACGCACGTTGCTTCGAATTCGCTGCGGACCTGCTGGGAAACGCGCAGGAGCGCGCGGTGGTGGTGTCCGTCGAGGTCCGGTGCACGGGCGTCTGCACGACCGCGACGGGAGACGGTACGACGATGGCGCGGTTCAGCGACGGAACGTCGCAGTCGGCGGATTGGTCGTACCGGAGCGAGTAGCAAGGCAGGCGCCCGGCACCTCTCGGCTACAATCCGCGCATCACCCCGCCCGATTCGGCGCGGCGCCAACGTGCGCCGAGATCGCCGCCAGCCGAGGAGCCTTCCACCCGATGATCAGTACCGGCGAGCTGCGCAAGGGCGTGGCCATCGAGCTCGATGGCGACCTCTGGCAGATCCTCGACTACCACCACATCAAGATGGGCCGCGGCTCGGCCCAGGTCAAGATCACCCTTCGGAACATCAAGCGCGGGGGGACGGTGGAGCGCTCGTTCCAGGCCGGCACAAAATGGCCGCGCGCGTCCATGGAGCGCCGCCCCGTCCAGTTTCTCTACCGCGATGACGACGACTTCCACTTCATGGACACGGACACGTACGACCAGTTCATGCTCCGGGCGGACCAGCTCGAGGAGACCGCGCAGTACCTGAAGGACGGCATGATCCTCGACCGGACCACCTACCAGGGCGAGACGATCGGCGTCGAGCTGCCCGTCACGGTGGACCTTCGCGTCACGGAGACCGAGCCGGGCTTCGCCGGCGACACCGCCCAGGGCGCCCGGAAGTCGGCCACCCTCGAGAGCGGGCTCGTCGTGTCCGTGCCGCTCTTCGTGAACGAGGGCGACACCGTCCGCGTGGACACGCGGACCGGCGAGTACCAGACCCGGGTTTGACCGGCGTGGGTCCCTCGCCGCCAGGAACGTTTGGAGTCAGGATCCTCGCGGTCAGCGAGGCGGCGAAGGTGCTCGCCTCGCTCATCCGGGCGGACGACCGGCTGCGCGACCTGTGGGTGGAGGGCGAGGTCGGGCGGGTCACGATCTCGACTGCCGGACACGCGTACTTCGCGCTCAAGGACGAGAAGTCGCAGCTGCAGTGCGTCTGGTTCCGAGATGACCGCCTGCGCTCGGCGTTCCAGCCGCAAACCGGGCTGCGCGTCGTTGCCCACGGCCGCGTGGACCTGTACGAACCCCAGGGTGCGCTGCAGCTGTACGTGGAGTCGCTCCAGCCATCCGGGGTTGGGGACCTCGCGATCCAGTTCGAGCAGCTGAAGGCTCGCCTGGCGGCGGAGGGCCTGTTCGAGGCGGCGAGGAAGCGGCCTCTCCCGCTCCGCCCCCCGGTGATCGCCGTGATCACGTCACCGACTGGCGCCGTCTGGAAGGACGTCTGCCACGTCCTGGCCCGGCGCTGGCCCCTTGCGCGCGTCGTCCTCGTCGCCTGCCAGGTGCAGGGGGAGGGAAGCGCGCAGAGCATCGTCGGGGCGTTTCGTCGCCTGGAGCGGCATGTCGAGGAGCTCCGTCATGAGGGACGCGCCGACGAGGCGCCCGCGGTCACGATCCTGATCCGCGGCGGTGGCTCGATGGAGGACCTCTGGTCGTTCAACGACGAGCGCGTCGTCCGCGCTATCGTCGGCCACCCGCTGCCGGTGGTCACGGGGGTCGGTCACGAGGTGGACGTGACGCTGGCCGACTTCGCCGCGGACGTTCGCGCGCCGACGCCGTCGGCAGCCGCGGAACTCGTGGTGCCGGATCGTTCCGAGTTCGCGGCGTCGCTTGCCCGTGGCGCGGAGCGGATGCGAGCCGCGGCGGCACGGACCGTGGAGACGGCGGCTCGCTCGAGGATCTCTGGTCCTTCAACGACGAGCGGGTCGTGCGCGCCGT
>JBKJVO010000208.1:0-3113 GCA_046717305.1 Candidatus Limnocylindrales bacterium | reverse complement strand
TTCAGTGCGGCGACGGCCGCCATGCGCCGGGAGCTCGCGGCCGCGAAGCTCGCCGATCTGGCGACCGACCGGTACGGGACCTCAGGCTCCTCCTGACGGGCCGATCGGCCCGTCCCAGGGCCAATCGGACCTACGATATTCACATCGCCACGGTATGAGTTGATGTCGGCCTGCGTCCGGCCCGCCGTGCGTCAAGGGCCCTCGGACGGCCCGGGAGTCAGGAACGATGCTGCGATCAAGATCCATCGTGTTCTTCGCGGCGGCCGCGCTGCTCGCCGCTGCGTGCGCGCCCGTCGGCCACATGCCCACGTGGACGTACACCCCAGGCGGCGCGAACGGCGCCGGTGCGTCGCCGGCTCCCTCGCAGGGCGGGGCCGGCGGCGGCGAGGTCCTCGGGACCCTCGCGGTGAAGTCCGTGGACCTCGACTTCGAGCCGAAGGAGCTGACGGTCGAGAAGGCCGGACGGTACGAGGTCAAGCTCTCGAATGCCGGGGCGCTCCCGCACGACATCACCTTCTCCGACGGCACCACCACCGGCGTCGCCACGGGAGGTGCGTCGGGCACGGCGACCGTCGACGTCCCGGCCACGGGATTGACGTTCATCTGCTCCGTCCCCGGCCATGCGGACGCGGGCATGAAGGGTTCGATCATTGTCGCCGGCGGCACCGCCGGCGGTGGGGACCACCACGGCGGGCCCGGCTCGGCGACCGATGTCCAGCCGGACGCGAACGCCCCGGCGCCCGTCCTGTACCCGGCCGACGCGCCGGCGCTGCTCGCGGGCGAGGTCCACGACATCGACCTCGTGATCGAGGAAAAGGTCATGACCGTCGCGTATGACCCCAAGGCGAAGGCCGGTTTCGTCCAGAGTGTCTGGACATTCAACGGAACCGTGCCCGGCCCCGTGATCCGGGTGAAGGTCGGCGACACGATCCGGATCCACCTGAAGAACCCAGCGACAAGCCAGCTCGCGCACTCGATCGATTTCCACGCCAGCCAGGTCGCCTGGAACGACGAGATGACGTCGATCAACCCTGGTGAGGAAAAGCTCTACGAGTGGCGCGCCGACTACGCCGGCGTGTGGATGTTCCACTGCGGCACCTCCCCGGCGCTCCATCACATCGCCAACGGCATGGTCGGGATGGTCATCGTTGAGCCGAAGGAAGGGCTGCCGCCGGTCGATGCCGAGTTCGCGATCGTCCAGAGCGAGTGGTACCTCGGCCCGCAGGGCCAGCCGGCCTCGCTCACCAAGGCCGCGGCCGCGGCGCCGGCGCCCGACTACGTCGTCTTCAACGGCGTCGCCAACCAGTACCTGAACAATCCGATCCAGGTCGGGACCGGAGACCGCGTGAGGGTCTTCGTCCTGAACGCCGGCCCCAGCACAGACAGCTCGTTCCACGTCGTCGGGACGATCTTCAGCTCGGTCATCAAGGAGGGCGTCCGGCTCTCACTCGGCAACCCCGGAAACTGGGGCGCCCAGGCCGTCGATCTCTCGCCGGCCCAGGGCGCGATCGTCGAGTTCGAGATGCCGGAGGACGGCCTCTACCCGATGGTCACCCACGCGTTCAACTTCGTCGGTCGCGGCGCCATCGGCCTGTTCCCGGCCGGCGACGGCGACCCGAAGAACTGACCCTCGACCGGGATCCCGACGCCGCCGGCCCGGCTCGGGACCCCTCCCTTCGAAAACTCCCGGTGTTCACCGGGGAGGCATCGCCGACGGGGTCCGAACCGGCCGGCGAGTGCTGCGAGGCGTGCGCCGCGGCCCGTGCCGCGGTGCACGCCGACGTCCCTCCCTCGACCTCGGCCAAGACGCTCGCCGGCGTTGCGAGCTCGTCGAGCCCTCCGGCATCGGCGACCCCGTTCCGGGGCGCGCTGCCGATCCTCGGGCAGTCGGCTCAGTCCGGCGTCGGGATCTCGCGGTCCACGGACCGCCGGATCGCGTTCGGCGGGCTGGCAGTTTCCGCGCTGTTCGTCGCCCTCGCGGCCGCATCGCTCCTGCTCCCGCCGTCGATCCGCCTCGGAGCATGGCTGCCGGTGCATCTCGTCCTTGCCGGTGCCGCGGCCACCGCGATCGCCGCAATGCTGCCCTTCTTCATGGCCGCCCTGGTCGTCGCTCCGCCGGTTCAGCCGGCGATCCGGATCGGCGGGATCGCGCTCGTCGCCCTCGGGGCGCTCGCCGCGATGACCGTCTTCGGACATGCCCGCGGGCAGGCGGTCCCGGCCTCGCTCGCCGGCGGGACGTTCCTCGCGGGGATCGGGCTGGTCGCCTTCGCCGCCGTGCGACCACTCCGCGGGGCGCTCGGCCAGCGCAGGCCACAGATCGAGTTTGCGTACGTGGTGGCGCTCGCCAACGTGGCCGTCTGGGCGACGATCGCGACCCTGCTCATGGGCGGCAACACGGCTGTCGGCACGGCGTGGGGCGCCCTGAAGCCGGCGCATGCGTGGCTGAACCTCGTCGGGTTCGCCGGACTCGTCATCGTCGCGACGCTCCTCCATCTCGCCCCGACGGTGGGCGGGTCGCGGATGCGTCCCCGCGTCTCGGGGCGGCTTGCCGTCGTCGGCATTGCCCTCGGCGCGCCCATCGTCGCGACGGGATACGCGACGGGGCTGGACGTCGTCGCTCGGGCCGGTGCGCTCGCCGTCCTGGCCGGGGCGCTCGGCGTGGCGGCTCACGGCGTCGCGGTCCACCTGGACGACGAACGCGGTCGCTGGACCACCGACCTGGGATGGCACCGGGTGACGGCCGGGATGCTCCTCGCCGGCCAGGCCTGGCTCGGGTTCGGTCTGGCCGTCGCGGCGGCTCGCGTCCTCGCCTTCGGCGCGGGCCCAACGGGCTGGTCCCTGCCGCTCCTCGTCGGACCGCTCGTCATCGGCGGGGTTGCACAGATCCTCCTCGGCGCGATGACCCACCTCCTCCCCGCGATCGGCCCGGGCGATCCGATCCGGCACGCGGCGCAGCGCCGGCTCCTGGGGCGCGCGGTCGTGGTCCGGCTGGCGGCCCTCAACGCGGGCACGGCGCTCGTGACGCTCGGGTTCGGGCCGGCGACCGGGCCGGGCCTTGGGGCCGGCGGCAGCAGCCTCGTCGGCCTCGGTCTTGGCTGCGCGGCGGTCGGCGT
>JBKJVO010000207.1:0-5951 GCA_046717305.1 Candidatus Limnocylindrales bacterium | reverse complement strand
GCGCCTGGCTACCTCGACGAAATCCTCGCCCGCACGACCCGGACCCGACAGCGTCCGGCATGGTCGAGCCTCGAGAGGTGGCTCCCCGTGCAGACAACGCTTCGCTTCGCCGCGGTGCCCAGGATCGCCTGGCTGCTGGTCGTGCTCGCCCTCATCGTCGCGCTCGGTGCGGCGGTCCTGGTGGTCGGGTCGCGACCGCGGCTCCCGGCACCGTTCGGCCTCGCCAGCAACGGCGCGATCCTGTATGGCGCGGCCGACGGCGACATCTATTTGTTCGATCCGGTGGCGTCCGCGTCACGGCCGCTGATCACGGGTCCGACCAAGGACGAGACGCCCTGGTTCTCCCGCGACGGATCGAAGTTCGTGTTCGCCCGCGAGGCGACGTCGCGCGGGCTGTGGACCCTCATGATCGCGAACGCCGACGGTTCGAACGTCCGCTCGTTGACGGAACCCATCTACCCATCTGTGAACGAGTGGTCGCCGAACGGATCGCAGATGGCGGTGGTCGACACAGCTTCGACGTTGTCACGACTCGTCATCTATGACATCGACGGGACGGCACCGACTGTCCTGGACATCGACGGTATGAAGGCTGGCACCGTGACGTGGCGGCCGGACGGACTTGAGCTCGTCTTCGTCGGCGTGAAGGCCGGGACCTACGGGCTGTACGCTATCAAGGTCGACGGGAGCGATCTGCGGGCGATCCTGCCGCCGACGACCATCGAAACCGACTGGATGGATGTCTACCTGTCCCCTGACGGCACCCACATCGTGTACACGAGATGGGTCGTCGATCGGCCCACCCTCCACATCGTCGACGTCGACACGGGGGTAGACCGCGTCGTCGCGTTCGACGGGGCCGATGGTACGAACACGGATGGTTGGGCGAACTGGTCGCCGGATGGCGCCAAGCTCGTCTTCACCCGGCTTGGCACGGCGGGGAACCACCTGGCCGTCGGCTCCTCGGCCGGCGGCCCAGTCGTCGAGATCGGGCCGGAGTTCCAGAATTTCACGGGCGGTGCCAGCGGCCAATTCTCACCCGATGGCTCGAAGGTCCTCGCCCGCTACGAAGGTGACGGGTCGACCTGGCTGCTCGATGTCAACGGCGGCCCAGACGAGCGTCTGCCGCTGAACACGAGCTTGGGGAGCTGGCAGCGCACGGCCCCCTGACCTCAGCCCGTCGCTCGGACGCGTGGCCGGCTCCTCCCCGAGGGGCCGGCCGTCGCCGCGCCGGCCGCCTCGCTAGAATGCGGACATGGCCCACCGAGTGACCCTGATCCCCGGCGACGGCATCGGCCCGGAGCTGGCGGAGGCGACACAACGCGTCCTTGACGCCTCGGGCGTGGCCTTCGACTGGGAGGTCGTGGAGGCCGGCGAGGCCTGCATCGCCGAGTACGGCACGCCGCTCCCGGACCATGTCCTCGACTCGATCCGCCGGAACAAGGTCGCCCTCAAGGGTCCGATCACCACACCGGTCGGGGAGGGCTTCCGGAGCGTCAACGTGACGCTCCGCCAGACGCTGAACCTGTACGCAAATCTCCGGCCGGCCCGCTCGATCGAGGGTCTTGCGACGCGCTTCGAGAACGTGGACCTCGTGATCGTTCGCGAGAACACGGAGGACCTCTACGGCGGCATCGAGCACATGGTCGGTCCCGACGCCGCGGAGAGCATCAAGATCATCACCCGAGCCGCGTCGGAGCGGATCGCCCGATTCGCCTTCGAGTACGCCGTCGCCAACGGCCGCCGCAAGGTCACGGCGGTCCACAAGGCGAACATCATGAAGCTGTCCGACGGCCTCTTCCTCGAGTCGTGCCGGCGCATTGCCGCGGATTACGACGGCCGGATCGAGTTCGAGGACCGGATCGTCGACAACATGTGCATGCAGCTTGTCCAGAAGCCGGACCTGTACGACGTGCTCGTGTTGCCGAACCTGTACGGCGACATCGTGTCGGACCTGTGTGCCGGCCTCGTCGGCGGCCTTGGAGTGGCCCCCGGCGCCAACATCGGGGAGGACGGCGCCGTCTTCGAACCGGTCCACGGCTCGGCACCGAAGTACGCGGGCCAGAATCGCGCGAACCCGACGGCGATGATCCTGTCCGGGGTCCTCATGCTTCGCCACCTCGGCCACCCGGACGTGGCGACCCGGCTGGAGACTGCAGTCCGCGACGTCATCGCCGAGGGACGCACCCTCACCCACGATCTCGGTGGCGATGCAGGCACGAGCCAGTTCGCCGACGCGATCATCGAGCGGCTCGAGGCAGGCGCCCGCCCGGCGATCCCGACGGCGCCCGATCGATGACCGACTGGCCCACATCGATCCAGACGCCACCCAAGCCCCGGGGCACGGCCCAGCAGGGACTCGGCGCCACGAACCGCCGAGACGAGTGGGCGCTCGCCCCAACGGTCCAGGGATTGCTGTTCACGATCTGTGCCTCGTACCTGGCCTTCAGCGGCATCATCTGGACGCCGCTGTTTGGCACGGCGTACGAGGTGGACGGCTACCTGTCGCCGCTGTTTTCGCCTCTGATCATCCTGACGTTCCTGCCGGCCTGGGTCAGCCCCGGGCTGTTGATCCTGTGGATCCCGATCGGCTTTCGGGCCACCTGCTACTACTACCGCAAGGCCTACTACCGGTTCTATTTCGCGGATCCACCCGGCTGTGCGGTCGGCGAACCGACGATCCATCGTCGCTACACGATGGAGACCGCCTTCCCGTTCATCCTGCAAAACCTTCACCGCTACTTCCTGTACCTGGCATTCATCCCGCTGTTCTTTCTGTGGGTGGACGCGGCCGCCGCATTCGTGCCGGAGAGCGGACCACGGATCGGCCTCGGCGCCGTCCTGTTCGTCGTCAACGCGGCCCTGTTGACGGGCTACTCGCTGTCCTGCCACTCGCTCCGGCACATCGTCGGCGGGCGCCTGGATTGCTTCTCCTGCTCGCGTTCCAACCGGGTCCGATACGGCCTCTGGCAGCGCGTCACGGCGCTCAATCGACACCACATGGCGTGGGCCTGGGCGAGCCTGATCACGGTCACGCTCGCGGACCTGTACGTACGACTGCTCGCCCTCGGGCTCATGGTCGACCCGGCCATCCGGCTGTAGGTGGACGGTCGCTGCCGATGACCCTTGCCACCGGTGCCGAGGTGCCCGCCGAGGCCCATTCCGTTGACGTCCTGGTGATCGGCGCCGGCGGCGCCGGCCTGCGCGCAGCGATCGCCGCCCGGGACGCCGGCGCGAGCGTCGCCCTCGTCTGCAAGTCCCTGCTGGGCAAGGCCCACACCGTCATGGCCGAGGGCGGTGTCGCCGCGGCCCTGGCTCACGTCGCTCCGGACGACTCCTGGCAGGTCCATTTCCGCGACACGATGGTCGGCGGCAAGCTCCTGAACAACCCGCGCATGGCCCAACTCCACGCCCTCGAGGCGCCGGATCGGGTCCGCGAGCTGGAACGCTGGGGCGCGGTCTTCGACCGGACCCGTGACGGTCGCATCCTCCAGCGACGATTCGGCGGGCACACCCATGCGCGCCTGGCGCACGTCGGCGATCGCACCGGACTGGAGATGATCCGCACCCTCCAGGATCGCGCCGTCCACGCCGGCATCGATGTCTACATGGAGTGCACGGTCACCTACCTGACGACGTCCCGCGGAACGGTCACCGGGGCCTTCGGGTACTGGCGCGCGACCGGGCGGCCGATCGTCTTCGCGGCCAAGGCCACGGTCCTGGCGACAGGCGGGATCGGCAAGGCCTACGAGGTCACATCGAACTCCTGGGAGTACAGCGGGGACGGGCATGCCCTGGCCTACGAGGCGGGAGCCGAACTCATCGACATGGAGTTCGTCCAGTTCCATCCCACGGGCATGGTCTGGCCGCCCGGGGTGCGCGGCCTGCTGGTGACGGAGGCCGTTCGAGGGGAGGGCGGGATCCTCCGCAACAAGGACGGCGAACGCTTCATGTGGAAGTACCTGCCTGACGACCGCCGGGACGAGTACGCCGCGACGGATGAGGAGGCGACCCGCTGGGTCACGGCGCTGTCCGAAGGCCGGGCGACCGATGCCCGCCGCCCGCCCGAGCTGTCGACCCGGGACAACGTCGCACGGGCGATCTACACGGAGGTCAGGGAGGGCCGCGGGACGCCTCACGGTGGCGTCTTCCTCGACATCAGCTACCTCCCGCCCGACCACGTCCGTCGCAAGCTGCCGTCCATGTACGAGCAGTTCAAGGAGCTTGCCGACGTCGACATCACCAAGGGGCCGATGGAGGTCGGCCCCACGACCCATTACGTCATGGGCGGCATCCGGGTCGAGGCGGAGACGGGAGCCACGACGGTGCGCGGCCTGTTCGCCGCCGGCGAGGTGGCCGGTGGCATGCACGGGGCCAATCGCCTGGGTGGCAATTCGCTGTCTGACCTCCTCGTGTTCGGCGCCAGGGCCGGCGACGGAGCGGCGGCATATGCGGGCACGCTGCCCGACCCGTCCTACGTGGATCCCTTCCAGGTCGCGGAGGCGACCCGCGAGCTCAGCGCGCCTCTCGAACGTTCCGCGGGCGAGGATCCGTACGCGATCCAGCGCGACCTCCAGGCGACGATGCAGAGCCTGGTCGGGATCTTCCGAGTCGACGCAGATCTCGAGCTGGCCCTCGAGCAGCTTGCCGAGCTCCGGGCGCGCTGGGCCGGCGTGGCCGTGTCCGGTGGGCGGGCCTTCAATCCCGGTTGGGATCTCGTCTTCGAGCTGCGCAACCTGATCACCGTGTCCGAGGCCATCGCGCTCAGCGCCCGCCAGCGGACGGAGAGCCGAGGTGCCCACAGCCGCCTCGACCACCCGGGGGCGGACGACGCCTCATGGGGTCACAAGAACAGCGTCGTGCGTCGTGGGGCGGATCAGCGAATGGAGGTGGCGACGACGCCTCTCCCGACGATGCCGGCCGCCCTCCGCGACCTGCTGGACGTCGAGCACCAGGAGCACTGACCGATGACCGAGGCCCGTCTCAAGGTGTTCCGCGGGACGCCCCGCACGCCCGGTCGGTTCGAAGAGTTCGACGTGCCGATCGAGGAGGGGATGGTCATCCTCGACGCCCTGCACTGGATCCAGGGCCATCGGGCGCCGGACCTCGCCGTGCGCTGGAACTGCAAGGCGGCGAAGTGCGGCTCGTGCGGTGCCGAGGTGGATGGCCGGCCGCGCCTGACGTGCAAGACACGGCTCTCGGACTTCGACCTGTCCCAACCCATCACGGTCGAGCCGATGCGGGCCTTCCCCCTGATCCGTGACCTGGTGACGGATGTCTCCTGGAACTACGAGGTGAACCGGACGATCGAGCCGTTCAGCCCGCCGGCAGACGTGCCCCAGGAGGACTGGCGCTGGCAACAGGAGGACATCGAGCGCGTCCAGGAATTCCGCAAATGCATCGAATGCTTCCTGTGCCAGGACGTCTGCCACGTCCTTCGCAACCACGAGACGGACCAACCGTTCATGGGTCCCCGCTACCTCGTTCGGGCAGCCGGCCTCGAGCTTCATCCGATGGACCAGGCGGATCGTCGACCGTACCTGAAAGATTCGGGCGGTATTGGCTACTGCAACATCACGAAGTGCTGCACCGAGGTCTGCCCGGAGCACATCAAGATCACCGACAACGCGATCATCCCCCTGAAGGAGCGCGTGGCCGACGCCTACTACGATCCCGTGCAGTGGGCCTGGAGGAAGCTCCGCAACCGCTCGTCCGATTCAGTGGCCGGAACGGAGCTGCCCATCTTCCCGTCTGCCCCGGGCGGAAGCGGCGAGGACCGCTCCGACGGCGCACGCGAGCCCTCCGACGACTGATCGTTCGATCTGGTGCGTCCCCCTCCGCCGCCGCCGCTCACCCTGGGCCTCGACGATCAGGCCTCTGCTTCAGGCGATGGGGGATCGCCGAGCCGGCGTCCGGGGCCGGGGTACCTGATCCGGACCGACGGCGCCGCT
>JBKJVO010000206.1:0-3794 GCA_046717305.1 Candidatus Limnocylindrales bacterium | reverse complement strand
TCCCCGGAGTGTTCGGCGGAACCAGGGCCTCCTTGACGGCTCCCGGGCGGCGGGCGGCGGCCGGATTCACGCACGCGGAAACAGTGCGGCGCCCCGAATCGCCCGGTGTCGGCCGGGCCGCCTCGCCGAACACTCCCCCCGGTGATACGCGGCGGGAACCCCCGGCTCCACGGCCGCCCGTGGCCGCGCCGCGCGCCTCCCGCCGCACGTTGAGCTGCCCCATCCCATCCGTGAAGCCGCGCTGGCCGGTCCAGCCCGCAGTGGCAAGGACAGCGTCCTCCCCAGGGCGCCGGAAGAACTCGGCGAAGCCGCCGTCCGCCTCCAGGTCCCGCCGAACCATGACGCTGTCGTACGTCTCGAGCGCCTTCGCCACGCGGTCCACGAGCGGCCGCGGGAAGCCGAGCGCGTAGCCGACCTCGCGGACGGCGGATCGGGCGCGGTACGTCACGAGGTTGCAGACCATCCCGGTGTGCTCGGGGCCGTACCGTCCGTAGACGTACTGGATGACCTCCTCGCGCCGCTCGGAACTGAAGTCGATGTCCACGTCCGGGTACGTCGTCCGGCCCTCGTTGATGAACCGCTCGAACAGGAGGTTGTGGCGGATCGGATCCACCCGGGTGATCCCGAGTGCGTACGCGATGATCGAGTCCGCCGCGCTGCCCCGGCCCTGGGCGGGGATCCCGCGCTCCTTCGCGAAGCGCATCAGGTCCCAGCAGATGAGGAAGAACTCGGCGAGCCCGGTCTTCTCGACGACATCGAGTTCATGCGCGAGTTGCCGGACGACCGGCGGCGAGACCGGCTGATAGCGGCGCCGTACGCCGGCCTGGCAGAGCTCGACGAGATAGCTGAACGCCGTCTCACCGGCGGGCACCGGGAACCCCGGGAATCGGTAGCGCTCGAAGCCGAGATCCACCGTGCACGAGGCGGCGACCTCGACGGCCGTCGCGATGCCCTCCACCCAGGCGCGCGCCGTTGCGGGATCCGCCCGCTGGAACGCCGCCTCCCCGGGCGGCATCGTGAGCAGCTCCGACCCCGACTTCAGGTGCGACTCCCCGTCCGGGCGCCGCAGGCTCCCCAGCGTGTCGAGCGTCAGGCCATGGGCAATTGCCGTGACGACGTCCCCGAGCTCGCGATCCTCCGGCCGGGCATGGTGGACGTCGTTCGTCGTGACGACCGGAAGCCCGAGTTCGGCGGCCAGCGCCGCGGTCTCCCCCACGAGCCAGTCGTCGTCGGGGAGGAGGTGATGCGAGAGCTCCAGGAAGAAGCCGCTCGTCGCCGGCCCATCGCCCCGTCCGAAGATCGATGCATACCGCTCGGCAACAGCCCGCGCCCCCGCCCGATCCCCGACCCGGAGCCGCCGCGCGATTTCGCCCTCGCGACAACCGGACAGCGCGACGATGCCCTCCGCGTAGTCGGCCAGAAGCGCCTGGGTGAACCGCGGCACGCGCTTCGTCCCGGCGAGGTTCGCGCGGGAGACCAGCCTGCACAGGCTCCGGTAGCCGGCCGCGTCCCGTGCCAGGAGGACGAGGTGCGGCCCGCGCTGCCGCTCCCCGATCCCACGCAGGTCCTCCTTGACGACCGCACGATGCCCAGGCAGTCGGGCTCGATCCGGCCGCGGTCTGGCGGGCAGACCCCCATCAGGCGCAAGCGCATCCGGACCAACCGGCACCGGGGCCCGGCCACGCCGCGCCGGGCGCCGCCCCAGAATGACCGTCCCGAACGGATCCGGAGCGGCGGCATCGACGAGCTCCACCTCCACACCGATGACGGACCGGAGGCCGGCCTCCCCCGCCGCAGCGGTGAACCGGACGACCCCGTAGAGGCCCTGGTGGTCCGTGATCGCGAGACCGGTCATCCCGAGCTGGACCGCCCGCTCGACGAGATCCTCCACCGGCGACGCGCCGTCGAGGAACGAGAAGTTCGAGTGGCAATGGAGTTCGGCGTACGGGGTCTTGGCCACGACTGAGTCCCGGAAATTCGGGGGTGGGTGGGGAGGGCGGATAATAGAACATCTGTTCTGTTCTGGAAAGGGGCCCACCAGCGAAACATCACGCCGGGTCGTGGCGTCAAATGGGCCGTGGGAACGAACGTCCGCAGCCTCGCCGCCGTCATGACGCGGATCCTCGCAATGGTCGCCATCGCGAGTCTCCTCATCCTCGTCCTCCTCCCGGCGGCGCTGGCAGCCCAGGCGGCACGCGGCGTCTGAAACCCACGACTCGAGACGTTCCGGGCCGTGTCCGGGAACGTCCTGGCGACGCCGGTGCCACAACCGGATGTCGACCCGGCCGCCACCTGGTGAGCGAGTGGCGACCAGACACAGGACCCCGTCGCTCTGGGGGCGGCGGGGTCCTGTCACGTCAGCAGGTAGCATTGGGGCATGCGGCTTCACCGAGCACCCGCCCGAGCCTTCGCGGCATCCGTCGTGCTGCTGACACTGCTCGCCGCATGCGGACCAGATCTCGTGACCACGGGCCCATCCGACGTGCAGGACACACCACCGCCGGCCACGACGGAGACGGCGGGCCCGACGCTGGTCCCGACCGATCCCGGCGCTACCGCGCACGCCTCGCCGCCGAGCCAGACGGACACCGAGTGGGGGCGCATCTGGGACGGATTGCCCGAGGGGTTTCCCAACTTTCCAGGCGCCGGCCCCACCGAGACGGGCGAGGGTCCGGCGAGCGCGATCCTCGACGCCGGCACCGCGGAACCGGCCGAGGTGGCGACCTTCTACAAGTCGGCGCTCGAGGGGACCAGATACACCACGGTCTCGCTCTCGGGGCCTCGCGAGGACGGCAGCTGGGAGGTCGAGAGCATCAGCGACGGAGGTTGCGGGATCCGGGTCACCGTGACGCCCCTGGGCGGCAGCACGATCGTGACGATCCTGTACGGGGCGGACTGCCCCTTCAGCTGATCGGTTCACGTTGCGAATATCGTTGCTCGCACGCAACGAATCGCAGCTACACTGCATTGGGCGGACCGACCGGGACCGGTCCGGCAAAGCGGCTGGGGGATCGTGGTGCAGACCGCACAACCGCGCGACGTCGGGGCGCTGATGTTCGTGATCGGACTCTTCCTGATGCTCTTGCTGGTGACGGTGCTCGTGCCCGTCCGCTGATCCAGCTCGCGGCCCCGGCGATCGGGGCGCCGCCACGGCCATCTCAGTCGTACAAACGTTCGAGATGCCAGGTGCCCGCGAGGCGGTCGAAGTAGACGAGCGCCAGCCAGCGCGAGCCCACGACCTTGAAGTAGTCCCGCGCGATCGGGTCGCGCCACCACGCCTCCTCCACCCGCCAGCGATTACAGACCTCCACCGGCTCACGCCGGCCCGACCAGCGGAAGGCGACGAGCGAGCCGGTTGCATCGAGCTCGGCGTCGATGGCCGGGTGGGCGTGGAGGAGCCGGGTCATCGGACGGCTCGGGAGGCAGCGCCGGTGGCTCCACGGGTAACGGCGGTGGGCGCCTCGATGCCATCGACCAGCCGCCAGGCCCAGCGGCGCTCGGGCAGCGGAGCCTCCGGGTCCGTGATCGCGATCCGGCGGACCCGATCCTCACCGAAGGTCAGCGCGAGCCGGGCGAGCTGCCAGCCGAGCCGGGCGTCCCGGAGCGCCTGCGGCACGAAGAGCGGGAGCTGCTGTCCCGCCGCAGGCTCCGCGCCGTCCAGCTCGAGTTCCAGGCGGGCGACCGGCGCGGGCGGGGGCGTCCGCTCGATCTTCGCGAGGAGGAGCCGCTCGATCGCCTCCGCGTCCGCGGTCGGTTCGGGGAAGCGCGTCTCCGCCACGAGCTGGCCGGGGGTG
>JBKJVO010000205.1:0-3080 GCA_046717305.1 Candidatus Limnocylindrales bacterium | reverse complement strand
CCCTCGCTGTCTTCGGCCTCGCCGCGGCCGGCGCCATTCTCGCCGCCGGCGCCCTGTCCTGGGGCGGCTCCGGAATCGGCGCCGTGCTCCTCTTCGTCCAGCTGGCGGTCCTTGCTGCGGCCACGGGGGGCGTGTGGGCAGCAATGGTCCTCGGGCACTGGTACCTCGTGACGCCCAAGCTGGCCGAGGCGCCGCTCGTCCTGTTCGCCAGGCTGCTCATGGGAATCATTGCCGTGCAGCTGGCGCTGTTCGTCGCATGGGTGGTGACCGGCGCCGGTCCGGCCGGGGTCGCCGGCCTCGGCGCGCTCTCGGGCCCATGGGCGCTGTTCGTCTGGCTCCGCCTCATCGTCGGGATCGTGTTTCCGCTCGTCGTGAGTTGGGCGGCGATCCAGACCGCCCGAACCCGCTCCATGGAATCTGCCACGGGCCTGCTCTACATCAATGTCGGCACGATCGCTGCCGGCACCATCCTCGCGGCCGGCCTCTACTTCGGCGCCGGCCTGCTGGTCTAGGAGATCCACATGAAGTCAGACCGCAGCTGGTCACCGGGCGAGGCCGACCTGGCCTGGATCGATTCCCTCGGGCGAGAGCCTCATCCGGCGCTCGCGGACCTCGAGCGGACGGCCGAGCCCGGCCGCGTCCCGATCGTGGACCGCGAATCGGGGCGGGTGCTCGGAGCGCTGGCCGCGGATCGGCGCAGGATCGTGGAGGTCGGGACGGCGATCGGCTACTCGACGCTCTGGATGGCGCTCGGCCAGCCGGCCGACGGCACGATCGTGACGATCGACCCAGACGCATTGCGGACCTCGATCGCCCGCGACCACTGGCGGAGCGCCGGGATTGACGATGCGCGGATCCGGGTCGTGAACGAGCCAGCCCTCGATGCGCTTCGGCGCGGCCATCCGGACCTCGCCGGGCCGTTCGATCTCGTCTTCATCGACGCGCTCAAGGAGGAGTACTCCGGGTACCTTGAGGCACTGTTGCCCAGGCTCGCGCCGGGCGCGCTGGTCGTCGCCGACAACGTCCTGTGGAGCGGCCGGACATCGGGCGCGCGACCATCGAGTGCAGGCGACGGCACGGACGCCCTGCGCAGCTTCTGTGCATGGGTCCTGGGCGACGCGCGATTCAGCGGAACGATCCTGCCGCTCGGCGACGGCCTCCTCGTGGCGGCGTTCCGGCCGTGATCCCCTCGTCGGGCCCGGGCATCCGCGTCAGGATCCGGCTCTTCGCCATCCAGCGCGAGCTCGCCGGCGCGCGCGAGGTCTCAGTCGAGATGGCGGCCGGAGCGACCGTGGAGGACGCCTGGGCCGAGCTGGTGGCACGGCATCCGGTCCTCGCCCCGGGTCGGTCGTCCGTCCGGTTCGCCGTCAACGGCGAGTGGGCGGGGCCGGAAGCGCTCCTGTCCGACGGCGACGAGGTCGCGATGATCCCGCCGGTGAGTGGCGGGGCGGATGGCGACGGGTCCGACGGAGCCAGGTCCGACGGAGCCGACGGAGCCGGCGGCCCCACACAGGCGCTCCGGATCCTGGAGCTTCGAGCCGAGCCTTTCCCGGACGATCTCCTCGGCGAGCTGTCCCGGCGCCTGGCGACACCAGCGGACGGTGCCGTGGTGGCGTTCCTCGGCGTCACCCGCCGGACGCCGGGCACGCCCGCTCCGGGCCAGGAGGCGCAGGCAGCCCGGCACGCCGCCCGCCTGGTGGAGGCCCTCGACTACGAGGCTCTCGAACCGATGGCCCTGCGAATCTTCGCGGAGATCGCGGACGAGATCCGCGACCGGTTCGGCGTGGAGCGGCTGGCCATCGTCCATCGCACCGGCGAGGTCCTGCTCGGCGAGGCGTCGGTCGCGATCGTCGCCTGTGCCCCGCATCGTACTGCCGCCTTCGAGGCAGCGGCATACGCGATCGACGAGACGAAGGCTCGAGCCCCGATCTGGAAGGCGGAGCGGTTCGCCGACGGCCACGTCTGGATCGGCGAGCCGGCGCGCGACGGACCCCGCGACGGACCTCGCGACGGACCCCGCGAGGGACCCCGCGACGGACCCCGCGAGGTACCGCCCGGCGGGTAATCGTGCGCCCGGTCGGCAGAGTGGCCGGCGCCTCGACATGGACTGCCAATCAACGATTTCCAACCGACTGGCGGCCCTCTGGACCGGCAGTCAAGAATCAGGCGCGGAACGGTGGTCGAGAGGTCTCGTTGGTGACGGTTTCTTGACCACCGGGCACATCCCCGACATCTCCGCGCGGAATCATTGACTCGTGGCCCACGGCGAGGTCGGTGCTCGCCGGTCCTGGCCCTCTCGCCGAACCGCGGGCCGACCCGAACCTCTCGCCGAACCGCGGGCCGACCCGAACCTCTCGCCGAACCGCGGGCCGACCCGTACCTCTCGCCGAACCGCGGGCCGACCCGTACCTCTCGCCGAACCGCGGGCCGACCCGTATCCTCTGTGCGATGGCGCCGATGCTTGCACCTGGGGACTTTGCCGCCGAGATCGGGCGCCTCCGCGACCGCGCGACCGCGCTGGCCGCTGAGATCGGCACGGCCAGCGCCGGGTTGCGGACACTCGGGATGGAGCGCGCTGTCCTCCGGCTATTGGGCGTCGGCGGGATCGACCGGGAGGGCCGGCCGCTTGCGGCCGAGGTCGTGGATCGGTACGTCGGTGGGCGGTCGGACCGCCTTGCGTCGGGCGTCGCCCTGCCGTTCGCGATGGCGCTCCTCGAGTACGACGTCTCCCCGCAGCAGCTCGCGCTGGATGTTGCGGGCGGCACGGTGGACCTCGTGATGGAGGCCGAGCTTCTGGCCTCGCCCGATCGACGCGCCCGTGCCGAGGACCTGCTTCGCCAGCTCCTCGCGACGGCACTGGAGCGAATCGACGCAAATCGGACCGCGCGGCATGAGCTCCTCGGCGTGCTCGGCGATCGCCAGCCGCCCTGGATCGGCACGACGCTCCTGGAGCCGAGCGCCATGGGTGCCGCCGGCGAGGCCACCGAGCTGGTCCGAGCCGGCGCCGATCTCATCCGGGTCGAGGTCCCCGTCGGCCGCGAGCTGGCGCTGCGCCTGGGCGAGCTCGGGCAGGCCGTGCC
>JBKJVO010000204.1:0-13772 GCA_046717305.1 Candidatus Limnocylindrales bacterium | reverse complement strand
CGGCACGAGTTCGGCGGCCGGCTCGAGCCGGCACAGGACCTGAACCGCAACCGCGCGACGATCAGGATTTCGCGATCAGCCCGCCGTCCGGCGAGAAGCCCACCTCGAGCAGGAGCCCTCGGAATGTGGCGAGCGACGGCGGGTCGAACGCATCGAGCGGGATCAACCAGTTCTGGCCTGCCAGCGTGTCGAGGAAGAAGAAGCCGGCCCCCTCGCGCACGCGTCGGAAGGCCTCCCAGCGCTGACTACCACCACCGGTCGGGCCGCGCAGCCGAAGTCCGACCCGATCGACTTCAACGGTCATGGGAGCGTTGAACAGGTCGGGACGCCGGCGAGCCTGCCACCAGAGAAACGGGGCGGGCAGATATCCGCTGACAATGAGCGTGCCGAACACGACCGAGAATGCTGGCCACAGAAGGTCGTCGCCGAGAAGGCCGCCAAGTACCCCGAGCCCGGCGACCACGAGCCCGAACGCCGTCCCGCCGCGCGACAACCGGCCGAGCGCCGCGTTCGCCTGGACCATGCGGAGGAGGCCCATCGTCCAGGCCCCGATGACGAGCCGGCCAGAACCCGGCTCGGCGCTCACGTCCGACGCTTCACGGCCCGGAGCGCCCGCTTCCGACGCCTCAAGGATCCGGGCCAGCCGCAGGAGCCCCACGAGCGACTTCGCGTCGGCGATCTCGCCGCTCTCGGCCATCGCGACCGCGTCGCGCCACGGGATGTGCTCCAGCTCCAGGTGCTCGTCCTCGTCCGGGCCCAGCCGGGTGCCATGGGCCGGGACCAGGTCCCGGGCGAGGTAGAGATGCATCAGCTCCGTGGCGAAGCCAGGAGCCGTCCAGAACGCGCCAAGGTGCTCCCAGGAGCCGGCTCGGAAGCCGGTCTCCTCTTCCAGCTCGCGGCGGGCGGCGAGGTCCGGGTCCTCGAGGGTGCCGTCAGCGGCGCGCTCGAGCGTCCCCGCGGGGATCTCGAGGAGCGTCCGTCCGGCCGCCAGCCGGAACTGGCGGACCATGAGGACACGATCATCCGGGTCGAGGGCCACAATCGCGACCGCGCCGGGGTGGCCCACGATGTCGCGGCTGGACCGCCGTCCGTCCGGCGTCAGGATCTCGTCGACACGGACCTCTAGGTAGTGGCCCCGGTGCACGATCCGGGTGCCGACGACCGTCTCCCGCAGGCGGTCGTCGGCCGGATGTCCGGCGCCGCCGGCGACGTGCTCCCGGGCCACCTGGGTCAGGCGCTCGCCGTGGCGGCTCCCGCCACCAGCGCCGCACTCGACTCGGCGTCAAACAGGTGGAGCTTTTCGGCCGGAAGCTGGAGGTCGAGCACGTCGCCCGGGCGGACGCGGTGCTCCGCCGAAACCATGGCGATGATGTCGCCGTCGTGGCCGGCCACGGTGACGTGGAGGAGCTCGTCGTTGCCGAGGTACTCAACGACGTCCGCCTTGGCCCGAATCGTCAGCCGCTCGCCGACGCCGCCGAGCTCCAGGTGCTCCGGCCGGAAGCCGGCGACGACGCGGCGGGCGCCGGACGCGGCGAGCGAGGCCTTGAACCTGGCCGGAACCGGGAAGTCAAAGCCGGAGCCCTTCATCCGCTCGCCGTCGATGTCGAGCGAGGCGAAGTTCATCGAGGGGCTGCCAATGAACCCGGCCACGAAGTGGTTCTTCGGGTGGTCGTAGAGCTCCTGCGGCGTGCCGACCTGCAGGAGGTCGCCGGCGTTCATGACGGCAATCCGGCTGCCCATCGTCATGGCCTCGATCTGGTCGTGGGTGACGTAGACGAAGGTCGTGCCCATCCGTTGATGGAGGCGGGCGATCTCCGCCCGCGTCTGGACGCGGAGCTTGGCGTCGAGGTTGGACAGGGGCTCGTCCATCAGGAAGACGGCGGGCTCCCGGACGATCGCCCGGCCCAGTGCGACCCGCTGGCGCTGGCCGCCGGACAACTCCTTCGGCTTGCGGTTGAGGAGGGCGTCCAGCCCGAGGATCCGGGCGGCCTCGCCAACCCGCTTGTCGATGTCCGCCTTGGGGAGCTTTCTCAGCTTCAGCCCGAAGGCCATGTTGTCCCGGACGGACATGTGCGGGTAGAGCGCGTAGCTCTGGAACACCATGGCGATGTCGCGATCCTTCGCGGCCACGTCATTGACGATGCGATCCCCGATCCGGAGCGTGCCCTCGGTAATGTCCTCCAGCCCGGCGATCATCCGCAGGCTGGTGGTCTTCCCGCAGCCCGACGGGCCGACCAGGACCATGAATTCCCCGTCCTGGATCTCCAGCGAGAGATCGCGGACGGCAACGACGTCACCGTAGCGCTTGGTGACGTGGCCGAACGAGACTGTTGCCATCGATCAACCTCCGACCGGGCCGGGCATCGCGGACCCCTGCATCTCGCCGCGCATGACGCGGACGTGGACGGATCCCGTACGTGACCGCTCCGGGCTGCGCCGATGGTATACGGGTCGGGCGTGCGCGGCGAGGGGCGATGGCAGGTCGAGACGGATTGGGCGCTACCGCGTCGCGGCGTCGGCGAAGCTCGCCATGTCGGCGAACCGAGCGTCCGGAATCGCCTCGGCCGGCGGCGTGGCGCCGAACCCCGCACGGTCGTGGCGCCGGTCGATCCAGACCGTGGTCAGCCCGAGCGCCTTCGCCGGGACGTGGTCGTGAAACAGGCTCTGGGCGACGTGCAGCATCCGCTCGCGCGGGAGAGCCAGTCGCTCGAAGAGCAGGTCGAAGTTCGCGAGCCGCGGCTTGTAGCCGCGCGCCTGCTCAGCGGTGACGATCCAGTCGAACTCGACGCCGAGCCGGCGGTTGGACGCGGCGAACAGGTCGTCGTCGCAGTTCGTCAGGACCCCGAGCCGAAACCGGGCCTTCAGGCGGCCGAGCGCCGCAGCGGAGTCGGGAAAGGCCGGCCAGTCGCCCGCCGACCCGCCAAACGCCTCGACCTCGGCCGGGGTCGGCCGGACCCCGTACTCGGCTCCGACGGACGCCAGGCCCAGTCCGAGGACATCGCGGTAGAGGCGGTACGGCCCCGCTTCGAGCGCAGCTTCGGCCGTAGCGTAGCGTTCCAGGAGCTCCTGGTCGGGCGGCCTCGCGCCGTGCGGTCCCAGGACTGCGCGAAGGCCGGTCAGGATCCCCGCCTCCCAGTCGATGAGCGTCCCGTAGCAGTCGAACGTGAGTGCGTCAAAGGCGCCGTAGTCGAGCGCTGGCATGGAATGGATTCTGCCACGCCCGGCGCGCATCGACCGTCAGGGAACCGCCGCCAAACTCAGCTGGGCGCGCTGTCGAGGACGAACAGCTCAGTGGCGGCCGGGCAGACGAAGTGACCGTGCAGGTCCGGCCATGCGCCACCCGGGATGACGAGAACATCGCCGTCTCGGGCGACGACTTTGCCCGCCCCGTCGACGACGACCGGGACTGGATCGGCCGTGCCGTGGAACGTGCTGTCCCACCGAATCTTGAGCCAGGTGGCGCGGTCGGTAACGCCCCAGACTTGGGGATCGGCGTCCGGGTCGATGTTGAACGTCACCGTCCGGTAGTCCACCGGCAGGGCGTCGCACCCGAGATTCTCCGGGGCTCGGTCCAGAACGATGGTGTCCCCGATCGGGGTGGGTGACGCTTCGGCGGTTGGGGACGGCGCCGGCGAAGAGGTCCCCGAGCAGGCGCCCAGGGCGATCCCGAGGATGGTGACCAGGGCCGCGGTCCTGAGGGCAGTGGGCGTGCGTCGATGCTGGGTGTGGTGCATGGAATGGGGCATGGAATGTGCCTCCTCGCGTCCGCCGCTGGGACGCCTCGACATCTGTCGGTGTTACGCGAGCACGTCACCGATCCGGGACCCTTCGGGCAATGCGACAGCACGGTCCGCGTCACGCTCTGGGCGGCGCGCCTGCGGTGCACGTAGCGGTGAGTTGGGGTGGCCTATGGGGGTCGAACCCATAACCTTCGGATCCACAATCCGATGCTCTGCCGGTTGAGCTAAGGCCACCGCGCGCGGCGCGATTCCCGGGGTCGGGATCGCGGGCCCGCGCAGTGTACCCGAAGACGTATCTGCCTCCGGCGAGGCGGTTTCCGGAAGGCGTTGCCTGGACGACTGGGACCTGCCAGCGTCCGCTCGAACTCGATCGGCGAAGGCTCCTACGTGCCCGGAGACGATCCGGCCGGGCCGCTCGCCGACACGCGGCACGGGCATTGGGTGGACGACGCAGGCCACGGGCACTACCTCGCGACACAACCCCCGTTCGTCCTCCTGGCCGTAGTGGGAACCGACGCGACTGTTGACGCGCTCTATCGGTGGACCTGGCGCGGCAGTCTGGACCAGCCGGGGGCGCCCACGCTCTGGCGAGCGAGCGGTCCTGCGGACCCGAACGCCAAGGGCTGAATCGGGCCTCGTCGTCCAGGGCGACGGCACAGGCCGCCGCGGTCTTGACCGTCGATCGGTGCAGTCCGGTTGGGTCTGGTACGCGCCGCTGGTACCGCCGTCCGGGAGCGTCGGGACCATGGAGCCGCGGACGCCGCCGAAGGCCGGGCCCAGCATGGTCCGTGACCGGATCAATGGAGGCCGAGCGGCCCCATGCAGCAGCGACCCGAGGCAGCCCGGAGTCAATGAACACCATCGCCGTGCCCCGAAGCGTTCCAGCCACCGTTCGCCGCCGCTCGCTCGCCGGCCTGGCGATGGTCGCCGCCCTTGCGCTGACGATCGCGAGCCCGGGTGCCGTCTTCGCCTGGGACGCAGACAGCTTCTCGTCGGCGGACGAGCAGCTGCTCGTGACCCTCACGAACCAGTCCCGCGCCAACGCCGGCCTGCCCGCGCTGAAGGTGGATCCGGCGTTGACGGATATGGCTCGCTGGCGATCGAAGGACATGATCGACCGGAACTACTTCAGCCACTCCATCCCGCCCGACGGCAAGAAGGTCTTCGACTATCTCACCTCGTCCGGGTACTGCTTCAAGGTCGCCGGCGAGAACATCGGCACGAACAACTTCCCGGACGACATCGCGACCGAGACGATCCACCAGGGGTTCATGGACTCCTCCGGCCACCGCGCCAACATCCTCGGGACAAGCTGGGACGTCATCGGCGTTGGCGCCTACAAGGCCGCCGATGGACGCCACATGTGGACGGTCCTGTTCGCCGAGAAATGCGGGGCAAGCGCCACGCCGACGCCGATTCCTCCCCCGGCGGCCACTCCGAAACCGACGCCGACCCCTCCGCCGGCCGCCACGCCGAGGCCGGCCACCACGCCGAAGCCCGCCGCGACCGCAGGGCCGGTCGTGACGGCTGCGCCCGTCGCCACCCCTGAGCCGACCCCGGAGCCAACGCCCGCACCAACGCCGGCCCCCACGCCGGCCCCCACGCCAACCCCAGAGGTGCTCGATCCGGCCGAAGTGGCCGCCAGTCGCGGCCGGAACCCGCTGGGGCCGGCCGGTTCTGGTCATCCAGGTTCCGGCGACCCGGGACCCGAGCCGACGATGGGCATCGTGACCGGAGCCGGGTCCATGCAGATTGTCGATCCGCTGTTCGCCGCCGGCCTCGTGGACACGATCGTGGGCGATGTCGCCGGAGGCTACTTCGGCGACTGAGCGCCCGGTGCCGGGAATCACCGGATCGCCGCTCGCGACTACACTGGCGTCCCCGAGCCTGCCTCCCCAGAGCATGATCCCGGAGTTGCGATGCCGCCGATCCTCGAGGCGCACGACCTCGCGAAGCGATTCCAGCTCGGCCAATCAACCGTCGAGGCCCTGAAGGGCGTCTCGCTGGCAGTGGAGCCCGGCGAGTTCGTGGCCCTCATGGGGCCGTCCGGCTCGGGCAAGAGCACCCTCCTTCAGCTTCTTGGCGGCCTGGACCAGCCGACGACCGGATCGGTCGTCTTCGAGGGGCGGGACATCAGCCGGCTATCCGATGACGACGCGACACGCCTCCGCCGTGAGCGGACCGGTTTCGTCTTCCAGGCATTCAACCTGATCCCGCTCCTGGACGTCCGAGAGAATGTCGCCCTGCCGTTCACCATCGCGGGGTTGGACGCTTCGCGAGGCGAACTGCGGGATCGCGTTCGCGAAGTGATCGCGATCGTGGAGCTGACCGGCAAGGAGCGTCACCGGCCGGACCAGCTTTCGGCCGGCGAGCAACAGCGCGTGGCGGTGGCGCGGGCGCTCGTGACGCGGCCCTCCGTGCTGCTCGCCGACGAACCGACCGGCAACCTCGACTACACCACCGGCGGCGAGATCCTTGACGCGCTCTGGCGCTCGTGTGACGAGAGCGGCCAGACGATCGTGCTCGTGACGCACGACGCCCGGGCAGCCGCGTACGCCGACCGGGTGCTCGTGATCGGGGACGGCCGAATTCGCGACGAGATCGAGCTCGGCCGCCGTGCCAACCACTCGGCCGCGCCGCTGATCGCGCGCCTCGCGCAGCTGGGTCTCTAGTCCGCCGTGGGCCTTGACAGGCTCGCCTGGCGGACCCTGAGGGCAAGGCCGCTCCGCACGTTCCTGACGATCCTCGGCGTGGCGCTCGGCGTCGGCGTCCTGTCCGCGTCCCTCGCCATGAGCGCCGGTATCGACGCCGCGGTGGACAGGACGGTCCGGGACGTCGTCGGGAGCGCCGACCTTCGGGTCGACGCGTTCCTCGAGGGCGGCCTGTCCGACGCCACGGTCGAAGCGATCCGGGAGACGGAAGGCGTCGAGGTCATCGCCCCGACGATCGAGAAGCGGACGTACCTCGTCGCGGGCACCGCGGGCTCGGCAGGAGGCGCCCGGGACGCCGTGACGATCGTCGGCATCGACCCAGTCGCCTATTCTCGGCTCCACGATCTCGACCTCGTCGCCGGGGCGCGCCTTGCGCGGACGGACGAACCATCGGCGCTCATCACGGAATCGCTCGCCGCGGCCGACGGCTACCTCCTCGGCAGCGAGCTGACGATCCAGGGCGCGGGCGAGCCGGTGCGCCTTCGCGTGATCGGGATCGTGGCCGGACCGGGGTCGCTGGCAGGTTCGGCCGGCCGCACCGTCATCGTGCCGCTGGAGATCGCGCGCTCCGCGTTTGCTCTCGACGGCGTGAGCCGGGTGGACATCGGGCTGGCGAGTGGCGCGACCGTCGCGGACGTGACCACGGCACTGGCAGTCCGGCTCACGACCGAGCCATACATCCTCGCGTCGCCGGCCGATCTGGCCGCCGGCCTGCGCGCCTCCACCGCCGACTTCCAGGCGACGACCGCGCTCGTGGCGGCGATCGTGCTGTTCGTCGGTTCCTTCCTCATCGTCAACACGATCTCGATGACGGTCGGCGAACGGGCCCGCGAGGTCGGGCTCCTCCGGGCGGCCGGGGCCACCCGCTTCCAGGTCATTCGATTCGTCCTCGTCGGGGCCCTCGCCCTGGGCGTCGCGGGATCGGCGCTGGGCCTTCTCCTGGGGGTTTTCCTCGGGTCGCTCATGGCGGGTTCGGTCCGAGCCTTCACCGGCTTTTCGGCGGAGGTCGTGGGCCTCGACGCGAGCAGCCTCGTCATCGCGTTGCTCGTCGGCGTGACGATCACGCTCGCCGGTGCGGTGGAGCCGGCACTCCGTGCCGCACGGATCTCACCGGTGGAGGCACTTCGGGCCCGGCTCGACCTGCCGTGGGTCCGTCGGGCACGCCTGGGCTGGCTCGCCCTCGTGTTCATCGCGGTCGCGTTTCTCGCTCTCCTCGTCTGGCCGCCCGCGGCGAGCGCTGCCGGTGCGGACCGGGCGATGGTCGTCTACGCCGTCCTGCTCGCCGCGACGCTCGCCACGCCGTTCCTGCTGCCGCCGATGGCCCGGATCCTCGGCAGCCCGCTCGGCGCCGTCCTCCGCCTGGAGGAGCGGCTCGCCCGCGGGTCCCTCGCGAGGGACCGGAGCCGCGCGGCACTCACCCTCGGTTCGCTCGTCGTGGGACTCGCCATGATCGTCGCGCTCGGCTGGACTGCCCAGGCCGCCCGAAATGCCGCGACGGCATGGTTGGCCGACGTGGTTCCCGGCGACTCGGTCGTCAGCTCCATCCGTCCGATCGCCCCGGCCGAGGGGGTCGGGGCGACGCTCGCGGACGTGCCGGGCGTGCGGTCGGTCACGCCGATCGCGACGTTCGACCTCGCGATCCGTGGGATCCGCTTCGACGCGGCGGCCGTCGTCGGGATGGACATCCTCGCCGACGGCCGGCTCACCTTTGTCGAAGGTGATCGGGTCGCCGCGCTCCGCGCCCTGGATGCGGGAGGCGCGACGATCCTCCCGAAGACCGTGGCGAGCCGGCTTGGCGTCCGGACCGGCGAGACGATCACGCTCGCGCTCGGCGGCGGTTCAATCCTGGAGCTCCGGGTCGCCGGCCTCGTGGAGCGGTCCCTCCCGGGCGGCGGTGGCGAGGCCATCCTCGTCGGGTGGCCCGACGCATCGGGTCCGATCGGCATCGCGGGAGCCGATGTCTTCGCGGTCCGGTTCGAGGACGGCGCAGGCGCGTCCGCCCAGACCGCGCTCGAAGAGACGGCGCGCGGCCTGGCGCTCGAGGCGACGCCGCTCTCGGAGATCCAGGGTGCCGTGACCGACGCGCTCGGCCGGATCTTCGGGTTGTTCGACGCGCTCGCGCTTGTTGCCGTCCTCATCGCTACGCTCGGAATCGTGAACACGCTGACGATGGGCGTCGTGGAACGGGTCCGCGAGATCGGCGTCCTCCGAGCGATCGGGATGACTCGCGGCCAGGCGTCGCGGATGGTCGTCGTTGAGGCCACCGTGCTGGGGCTCGTGGGAGCCGTCCTGGGCGCCGGCGTCGGCCTCTCCATCGGGTTCCTCATGCTCGTTCTGTCGGGCGGCGTGCAGCCGTCGGCCGGACTGCCCTGGGCGTCCATGGGGATCGCCGCCGTCCTTGGGCTTGCCGGCGCCGCGATCGCCGCGTGGTATCCGTCCCGCCTGGCGTCCCGAGTCTCGATCGTCAGCGCCCTCAAGTTCGAGTAGGCCGCGAGGCTGCCTCTGGCCCGGCGTCTGACCGCTGTCGTCATGGCCCGTACCGCCAGACCGCTCGGGCCGAGGCCGTGAGGCCGTCGATGCCCTCTGCTAGACTCGCGTCGCGCACAGGGGACGGCGCTGGAGGAGGGCGAGGGATGACGATCACGGTGCCGAGGCTCGATCGCCTTCCGGCGCACGAGCGGGGCATCACGATCGCCGACTTCCTCGTGCCGATCCGCGTCTCCGAGGGGATCGGCGTCCGGGTCCGGCACCTCGCGCTGATCCTCGCCGGCACGCTCCTGATCGCCCTTTCCGCCCAGATCTTTTTCTACCTGCCGGGCAACCCGGTCCCCTATACCGCGCAGACCTTCGGCGTGCTGTTCGCCGGCGGGGCGCTCGGCTTCCGCCGTGGTATCGCATCGACGTCGCTCTACCTGCTTATCGGGTACCTCGGGCTGCCGGTCTTTGCCGGAGGCACCCACGGCGCCGAGGTCGTTGGGGGCGCCACCGGCGGCTACATCGTCGGATTCATCCCAGCTGCCGCGATCGTGGGCCGGTTGGCGGAGCTCGGCTGGGACCGGTCCGCGCTCGGGTCGATCGGAGCCATGCTCCTCGGCAGCGTCGCGATCTATGTCGTCGGGGTGCCATGGCTCGCGGCCGCGTACGATCAGCCGATCGAGTGGGGCATCGCGAACGGCCTGACGCCATTCCTGCTCGGGGATGCGCTCAAGCTCGGCCTCGCCGCCGCCGCATTCCCGGCCGCATGGTGGCTGGTGGGCCGTCGTCCGGGGGACCGCTGACGGACCCTCAGTAGAGCGAGGGAAACCGCGCCTGGAGCGTCGGCAGGAGATCGACCGGACTCGCGGCGCGGAGGGTCTCCAGGAGCTGTCGGGTTCCGGCCAGCCCATACCGGTTGGCCTCGAGATAGTCGTGCATCGCCGCCCAGAAGGCCTCCGTGCCAATGGCCTCGCGTACGTCGTCGAGGACGTTCCCGCCCTGGATGTAGACGACCTCGTAGTAGCAGGCCCGCGAATACCGGGTGATCCCGCGGTCGAGGGGCGCACGATCGCAGCGGCTCCCGCGCATGAGCCCCAGCACGGTCCGGGCAAGGAGTTCTGACGCCGCCTCGTCGGCGAACGGCTCCGCCTGCTGGTCGTTGCCGACGAGGCCGTAGAACCATTGGTGCGCGGTCTCGTGATGCACGAGGTATGGCAAGTTCGTCGACGCGACCCTGGACGGGATCCAGATGAGCCCGGGTGACTCCATTCCGGAGCCGCCGGCCGTCTCGACGACCGTGAACGCCGGCCACGGATATGGAACCCCGAGCCGTTCCGCCATCCGCGTCAGGGCGCGCGAGGCCTGATCGACAAGCCGGTCCCCGTCGAGGCCGCCGGGCCGCGTGTAGGCGCGAATGGGCACCCCACCCGCTTCGCCGACCGTGATCTCGAAGTCGGGCGCCAGGACGATTGCGACGTCGCGGACGTCGGCGACCTCGAAGGCCCACGCCCGGCCATCGGCGACCGGGTCCGCACCGGGCGAGGCGAGAATCATCGGGACGTCCGTGGTCACCCGGACGCGAACGTGCGGGCTGGTCGGCGTCACGAACGGGTCGCCGTGGTTCGGCCGGTCGAACGGGAGCGTTCGGCTGACCCACGGAATCCAGCGGTAGAGCGCCAGCGTGTTGCCGGCGCGCGAGAACAGCCAGTTCGACCCGTCGAGGTCGGCGCGGAGCGTTGCCGTATACGACAGGCGGACGGTCGCCGAAGCGCGATCGGGCAGGATTCCGCCCAGCGCGACGAGCAGCGTCTGATCCTCGATCGTCAGGGCCGCCGGTCGGTCGTCGACGGTCGCCGTCGTCACGGCGAGCCCGCCGAGGCGTGCCGCGATCGTGTTCAGCTCGAGACGGTCGATCGGCGCTCCCGAGTCATTCCTGGCCTGGATCACGGTCTCGACCTCGATCGCGCCGGACGCGACAGTCACGTCGAGGTTGACGTCGTACGTCGCCGTCAGCTCCAGGCTGGACCGGTCGACGCTACCGGGCAGGATTGCCGAGGCGGGCGTGGGCTCCGGAGTGGGGGCGGGTATCGGGGATGGCCGGCCGGTGGGAGCAGGCGAAGCGGTGGTCGCGGGGACGGAGACCGTCGGCCCGACCGGCCCCGTGGCGCTCGGCGCCGGCAGACAGCCCACGATGAGGATCGCGAGCAGGATGGCGAGGCGAGGCAGTCGGCCGACGGTGGTCACCTACGATCCGGGAGCGTACCCGGTGCGGCGCCTTGACCATCGATCCCGCCGCACGGGAGCGCCGGTACCATGGCCAGGTGGCCGAGTTGCTCGTTCCGATCCCCGCTGACCCGGCGAGCCTGGCCGCCCTGCTCCGCGATGCGGGCGCGACCGTGCCGGGCGTCCGAATGCTCACGGAGGTTGGCGACCGCGAGTCGTACCGACTGGACGAGACGGCCTACCTCGCGGCCGGCCTGCCGGGCGCCGTTGCTCTGCCCGAGACGACCGAGGAGGTCGCGGGCCTCCTCCGCCTCGCGTCGCGTCACGGTGTCGCGGTCGTGCCGCGCGGCGCCGGGACCGGACTTTCCGGCGGCGCCGCCGGAATCGAGGGTGCGCTCACGATCGCGCTGATGCGGATGGACCGGATCCTCGAGATCGACGCGGCGAACCTCTGCATCGTCACGCAGCCCGGGGTCATCAACGCGACCCTGAAGGCGGCCGTTGCGGCGGAAGGGCTCTTCTACCCGCCCGACCCGGCGAGCTACGAGTCCTGCTCGATCGGCGGGAATCTCGGCACCAACGCGGGCGGCCTGTGCTGCGTGAAGTACGGGCAGACGCGCGACTCGGTCCTCGGCCTCGAGGTCGTGCTCGCCGACGGGACGGTCATCCGGACCGGCGGCCGGAACGTCAAGGACGTCGCCGGGTACAGCCTCACCCATCTGTTCGTCGGCAGCCAGGGGACGCTCGGGATCATCACCGAGGCGACGCTCCGGCTGCGCCCGGCACCGGGGCCGCGATCCACCCTCCTCGCGTTCTTCGACACCCTCGATGCCGCCGGTGAGGCGGTCGCCGGCATGACGGCCGCCGGTCTCGTTCCGGTGACGCTCGAGCTCATGGACCGCGAGACGATCCGCGCCGTGGAGGACTGGCACCACCTGGGCCTGGACACCGAGGCGGCGGCGATGCTCATGGTGGAGTCGGATGCGCCGGGCCCCGGGGCGGCGTCCGAACTCGACGCGGCCGAGCGAGCCTGCGTCGCGGCCGGCGGGCGCTCCCTCGTCCGGGCGACCGATCCCGTGGAGGCGGAGTGGCTCCGACAGGCTCGCCGGCTCGCGCTTCGTGCGCTCGAGCGGCAGGGGACCGTCCGGATGGAGGACGTTGGTGTCCCGCGAGCGCGCGTGCCGGACCTGCTCCGCGCGATCGAGCGGATCACGGTCGCACATGGCGTCCGGTGTGCCACATTCGGCCACGCCGGCGACGGCAACCTCCATCCGAACTTCATCTTCGACCGGGACGACCCGGACGCCGCCGCTCTGACCCATCGGGTCCGCGACGAGATCTTCCGGGCGGCCCTGGACCTCGGCGGGACCGTGACCGCCGAACACGGGATCGGCGCCGCGCGTCGCGAGTGGCTCCCCATCCAGCACGGCGAGGGCGCCGTTGCGGTCATGCGCGCCATCAAGGTCGCGCTCGACCCGCAGGGGATTCTCAACCCCGGCCGCGTTCTGTAGCCGCGCGGGCGGGGCACCCGCCGACCGCGACCCCCGCTGATCCGATTCCAGCCCGGCCGCGCATGAGCCCCTGCACCCGAAACCGCGGGGAGTCGCGACACCGCGGGCGGGCACTATCCCCGGAAGCTTCAGATGAAAGGGAATCGGATCCCAACCATGCGCACCATCAGCAAGCTCGCCACGTTGGGGGCCGCTATGACGGTCCTCACGATCGGCGCCGCACCGCTCCTGACCGGGGCGGCCGACCATCTCGAGGCGCCGCTCGCCGTGGCGAACCACAGCCTCGACATCACCGATGTGTACGCGTTCGACGGCTCGAACGCCAAGAACACCGTCCTCGTCCTCAACGTCAACCCGCTCGCCGGGATTGTCTCGGGGACCTCGTTCTCGACCTCCGGCGACTACTACTTGAACGTCGACAAGACCGGCGATTACGTCGCCGACGACGTGTACAAGGTCAAGTTCGGCTCGAACGCGCCGGACGGCAAGCAGTCGCTGACCCTGTGGAAGAACGGCACGACGGTGCTGACCGGCATGACCGGCAACACGAACAACGGCGGCGGCGCGAAGCTGTACGCCGGCGTGAAGGACGACCCGTTCTTCTTCGACCTCGCCAGCTTCAAGCTCTGGCGCGACCCGGACGCGGACGGCGCGTTCACGTACACCGGCTCGACGACGCTCGCCGGGGTCGACTTCTTCCGCGGGACGAACATCTCGACGATCGTGCTCGAAATCCCGGATGGCTGGCTCGGTGCCAGCGCGAACTTCTGGGGCACGACGAAGATCGGTTCGACGGTCATCGACCGGATGGGCAAGCCCGCACTGGCGACGGTGTTCGTCAACCCGTTCGGCGGCACGACGGACAAGGACGCCTATAACGCGACCGCGCCCTCGGGCGACGTCGCGGCCTGGGCTCCCCTGTTCATCGCCGTCGAGAGCGTCTTCTACCCGGAGGCCGGGTCTCCCTACCCGGCGGCGATCACCGGCCTCCTGCTGCCGGATGTCCTCCACCTGAACGTGGCGACGCTCGGCAAGTCGACCGGGACCGGCTTCACCGGCGGGCCCGGCGGCATCCTCAACGGGCGGACGCTCGCCGAGGACGTCATCGACCT
>JBKJVO010000203.1:0-3816 GCA_046717305.1 Candidatus Limnocylindrales bacterium | reverse complement strand
AGCCCGCCGCGGCATCGCGGGAGGGCGGGCCGTTGGACCGATCGCCGGCGAGAAAGTACATGCCTAAGCTCGTCTGCCCGGCGTGCGGACGAGAGCTCTATACGACCTCCCCGGTCGCCCAGCTCTTCGCCGACGAACGCCGCTGTCCACGCTGCGGCAAGGCCCTGCAGGATGACCATCGGAAGGTCGATCGCCGGACGACGAACCGCCGTGAGAACCCGCCCGACGAATTGGGCCCTCCGGAGACGATCGAGCGGCGCGTCGGGGAGCGTCGCCAGGGCCGGCGCCGCAAGCGCGACACCGAGTCCGGTCGGCGTGACTCCTCGGGCTGGACCGAGTGACCGACGGGAGTCCCCGCCGGATCGCGTTCCTCGGTTTCGGCCTGATCGCCGGATCCGTAGCCCGAGCCCTTGCCGCCGCCACCCAAGCATCACGGACGGTGCTCGTGGCGTGGAGCCCCTCCAATATCGGTCCGGAGACGGCCGTCCGCGACGGCATCCTTCACGCGACGGCCGGGGACCCGGCGACGGCGATCGAGGGCGCGGACGTCGTCGTGGTGGGTGCACCGCCGCTGGAGACGATCGAACTCCTCCGGGCGCTCGGTGGGCCGCTCCGGGCGGCTCTTGCCCCGGACGCCGTCGTCACGGACGTCGCGAGCACCAAGGGCCTCGTGATCGCGGCGGCGGATGCCGTGGGACTTCGCTTCGTCGGGGGTCACCCCATGGCCGGGCGCGAACTCGCCGGCTACGGTGCCGCGGTCCCGGACCTCTTCGTCGGGCGCCCGTGGGTGCTCGTCAGGGGAGCGGCGGCGGACGATGCCGCGGTCGAGCGCGTCGAATCCCTCGCCACCGCCTGCGGCGCGCTCCCCGTCCGGATGGATGCCGCCACGCACGATGCGGCTGCGGCCGCCGTCAGCCACCTCCCGCTCGTCGTCGCTGCGGCGCTTGTCGAGGCGGTCGCCGGCGGGGGGACGGAGCGGTCCGGATGGTCCGATGCCGCCCCACTTGCCGCATCCGGATGGCGGGACATGACGCGACTGGCGCGTGGCGACGCCCGGATGGGGGCGGGGATCGCGACGACGAATGCGCCGGCGCTGCTGGAGGCGTTGCACCGGCTGCGCGCTGTCGTGGACCTCTGGATCGCGGAGCTCGAACGCGAGGGTGGCCCTGATCCGGAGCGGCTCGAGGCACGCCTGCGGGCGGTCCGGGACCGTCTGGAGCGAACGCCCGGAGGCGGTTGATTCTCACGCCGGACGCGTCGGCCGAGCAGGTTCTCGTCGTCCCGCGCGGTGCGCTGATGGACGACCCCGGCTGGCGCGGCGTTCGCGTCGACGGGCTCGACGGCTTCGAGGCGCTCGTGGCCGGGGAGGGCCGCTTCATCGCCCGCCCCGCGGCCGAGGTCGACCGCTCGCTGAAACAGATCATCCCGTACCTCGTCCTGCGCGACGGCGAGCGGTATTTCCTCATGCAGCGGACTCGAGCGGGTGCGGACGCCCGGCTCCACGACCGCTGGTCGATCGGCGTCGGCGGGCACCTCAACCCCCGCGATGGCGGGCTCCTTGCCGGCCTCCGCCGCGAGTGGGTCGAAGAACTGGACGCGGCGTTCGTCCCGGAATTCCGGCTCGTCGGCCTCCTCAACGACGACACGACGGACGTCGGATCCGTCCACCTCGGCGCCCTCTACGTGGCCGACGTCGGCGGGCGGCCAGTCGCGATCCGCGAGACCGACAAGCTGGCTGGAGCCTTCGCGTCGCGAGACGAGGTGGCCGGGGTCCTGGACCGCATGGAGTCGTGGAGCGCGCACGTCTTCGCGTTTCTCGAGGCGGGCAAGAGCGGCGCACGCTCCCTGGAGGACTGACGCCCCTTCGGGCGCCGAGTGCGATACTGGCGCGGGACCGACCCGTGACCACCCATCGCCCCGCTCGGCCGCTTCGCCTCGCCGCCATCGCCGCGACGATCGCGTGGAGTCTGCTCGCCGGGATGGCCGCCGCCGCGGGTGGCCCGATTGTCGTCCTCACCGCCACCGGGGTCGTGGACAACGTCATGGCGGGCTATATCGCCGAGGGGATCGCCGGAGCGGAGCGCGATGGGGCCGCGGCGGTCGTCATCGAACTCGACACACCGGGCGGAAGCCTCGACGCGACGAATCGGATCGTGAGTTCGCTCCTGGAGGCCCGGGTTCCCGTGATCGTCTGGGTCGCGCCGGCGGGCGCCATCGCGGCGTCCGCCGGGACGTTCATCACCCTTGCCGCCAACCTGGCGTACATGGCGCCCGGAACGAACATCGGCGCTGCGTCGCCGGTCGATTCATCGGGCGGCGACATCGAGGGGACGCTCGGCGAAAAGGTCCGCAACAATGCGGTCGCGAAGATGCGGGCGATCGCCCAGGAGCGTGGCCGGAACGAGGCGTGGGCCGTCGCAACCGTCACGGAGGCGCTTTCCTCCTCGGCCAACGAGGCCGTCGCGGCCGGAGCGGTGGACGGCATCGCGGCAACGCTGGACGAGGTCATCGCCGCCGCCTCCGGACGCGAGGTCCGGGTTGCCGGGTCGCCGGACCCTGTCGTCCTCGACCTGGCCGGGCTCGACGTCCGCGCCGACGCCATGAACCCGTTCCAGGCGTTCCTCCATCTCCTGTCCGACCCGAACATCGCGTTCATCCTGTTCACGGTCGGGTTCTACGGCCTGATCTTCGAGCTCCAGAACCCGAACTTCGTGACCGGCATCCTCGGGGCGCTCGCGATCGTCCTGGCCTTGGTCGGGTTCGGGAGCCTGCCGCTGAACGTTGCCGGTCTGCTCCTGCTCGGGCTGGCCGTGGTCCTGTTCGCCCTCGAAACGACCGTCACGAGCCACGGCCTGCTGACCGTTGGCGGACTCGTGTGCTTCGTGCTGGGCGCGTCGGCGCTGTACACGGTGCCCGGGGACCCGATGGCCCCGCTTGTCCGCGTCGCGTTTCCGTTGCTCGCGACGATGACGGTCACGTCCGCGGCATTCGGCGGACTCATCGTCTGGGCGGCGATCCGTTCTCGTTCCATCGGGACCGGCGCAGCGCCGCTCAGCGTCGCCATCGGGCAGTCCGGGAGCGTGGCCCGCGACCTCGCGCCGATCGGGTCCGTGTACGTCGGGAAGGAGCACTGGTCCGCCCGCTCACGGGACGGTAGGCCGATCGAACGCGGGACGCCGATCCGTGTCGTGGCCGCTGAGGGACTCACGCTCGTCGTCGAGACCGACCCGTCATCATCGACCGGTCCCTGAACCGGTCGGCGACTCGGAATCGTAGCTGGAGGTCATCGTGGAACTGCCGCTCACCCTCGCGATCGGCGCCGCCCTGCTCGTCGTGGTCCTTGTCTTTCTGTACCTGTCCGTTCGGGTGGTCAATCAGTACGAGAAGATGGTGGTCTTCCGGCTCGGTCGGACGGACCAGTCGATGGTCCGCGGCGCGGGGATCAACTTCCTGATTCCGATCGTGGACCGCCCGCTGAAGGTGGACCTCCGGGAGACGCTCACCGAGGTCCCCAGCCAGCGGACCATCACTCGGGACAACGCCCCCATCGAAGTCGACTTCCTCGTCTACTGGCGGATCGTGGACCCGCTGACGAGTGTCCTCGCGCCGCAGCGCCTGGACGACATGCTCCTCGGGATCGCCGCCACGACGCTCCGCGCGGTCATCGGTGACATCCCCCTCGACGAGGTCCTCTCCAAGCGCGAGCAGATCAACGAGATCCTTCGAACCAAGCTCGACGAGGTCACCGAGCGGTGGGGCGGCAAGGTCACGACCGTCGAGATCCGCGAGATCACGCCGCCGCGCGACGTCCAGGAC
>JBKJVO010000202.1:0-10562 GCA_046717305.1 Candidatus Limnocylindrales bacterium | reverse complement strand
GGCCGGCCGTCGAGGTCGAGAAGGTCGAAGGCGAGGAACGCGACCGGCCGCCCGGGTTCGCCGGCGAGGCGCCGCGCCAGCTCCGCCGGATCGGCTCGTCCGCTCGAATCCACGACCACGAGTTCGCCGTCGAGGACCGCCGAGCGCGCCGCCACCCGGACACCGAGACCGGCGAGCTCCGGGGGCACGATCGGCAGCGGCTCGCCGTCCTCCCCGAGGAAGGCGACATCTCCCGCGCCGGCCTGCTCCGCGGGGCCGACGATCGCGAGGACGCGGCGGCCGCCCCACGACGGCTCGAACAGGTGGTCGGCCGAGTCGAACGGCTCGGCCTGGGGACGTGCCAGCATCGGGCGCAGGGTCGCCGGCGGGTTCGGCATCGCCGGCTCGAGCCGCAGCGACAGCTGGTCGGTCATCGCCGGGCGATGGTAGCCGCTAGACTCGCGGGCGTCGCCCACAGCACCGGCGGTCGCCCGCATCGCGACGCCCAACCGGAGACCTTCACCGTGCCGTCAAGCGCCCGCCGCGCCCCGCGCCCCGACGACCTCTACCGGTTCCGGATCCCCACGGATCCGCGCCTTGCGCCGGACGGGCTCTCGATCGTGTGCACGCTCCAGCACGTCGCGCCCGCTCACGACGGGTACCGGACGTCGGTCTGGCGGGTGGCGCTCGGCGAGGACGGGGCGGGCTCCGGTTCGGCGGCCGGCACCCCAGAGCGGCTGACGCTCGGCGGGAAGCACGACGGCCACCCGCGGTTCTCTCCGGACGGCCGGACGCTTGCCTTCCTGTCCGACCGTCGTGGCGCTGTCGAGGAGGAGCCGGACGCCCCGAAGGATCGCGAGGACCTCGTCCAGGTCCATCTCCTCCCGCTCGATCGCCCGGGCGAGGCCCGCCGCCTGACCGACCTGCCGCGCGGCGTGGACGACTTCGCCTGGTCGCCGGACGGCCGCCGGTTCGCCGTCATCTCCGCCTCACGCGCCACGGATCGCAAGGGCGATGACCGGGCGCGGCGACGGCTGCCGGATCCCGGCCCGGGGAAGCCTCCGGCGAGTGACTACTGGTTCCTCGATCGTCTCAACTACCAGGACAATGGTGCGGGCGTGGTTGCCGGCCGAACCCCGCAGCTGTGGATCGTGGACGCGCTGACGGGCGCGGCACGACGTCTCACGAACCTCCCGGCCGGTGCCGGCGGGCCGGCCTGGTCGCCGGACAGCCGCCGGATCGCGGTCACCGCGGGCCGGCGGCGCGACGACGACCTCGTCTCGTTCGCCCGGATCCTCGTCGTGGATGCCGAGACAGGCGCCACGACCGCCGTCGCGGACCACTCGAACTCGATCTTCTTCTGCGCGACCTGGCTCCCAGGCGGCCGCGAGATCGCCGTCCTCGGCGGCGAGCACCCGCACGCCTTCTACCGATTCGACCTGTGGGTCTTCCCCGCCGACGGGTCGGACCCGGCCGGGGGCCGAAACCTCTCGGGCCGCCACGACGTCATGCCGGCATCCACGATGGGCGGCGATGTCACCATCGGCGAGGAGGCACGGTTGCTGCCGACGCCGGATGGCCGCGCCATCCTCTTCGACGCCCCGCTGGACGGCGCCTTCGCGTTCTGGCGGATCGAGGTGGAGGACGGCCGGCTCGAGCGCCTGACTGCGGGCGAGCACCACCTGTCTGCCTTCGATGTCGTGGACCTTGGATCGGACGGCCTCCGCGTCGCGGTGGTCCGCTCGACCCCGACCTCGCTGCCGGCCGTCTTCGTCGGGCGGCTCACCCGGAGCGGCCGGGTGCCCGGCGCGTCGGGAGCGAAGAAGGCGGCCGGCTTCATGGCCCTCGTGCCCGTGAGCGACTTCAACGAAGGACTTCTCGGCGAGGTCGAGCTGCGTCCCGCCCGCGAGCGGAACGTCACCGTGGAGGGTCGGCGGATCCAGGGCTGGCTCATCGCAGCCGACGACGGCCCGCAGCCCACCGTCGTCCAGATCCACGGCGGGCCGCACACCCTCTACGGGTGGGCGCCGTTCTGGGAGTTCCAGGTCCTGGCAGCCTCCGGGCTGTCCGTCTTCTACTGCAACCCGCGCGGGTCGGAGGGCTACGGGCGCGATTTCAACGAGGCCAACCGTGCCGACTGGGGCGACGGTCCGATGCGCGACGTTCTGGCCGGCGTGGAGGCGTTGGTCGCGGACGGCCTGGCCGACGCCGCTCGCCTGGGCGTGACCGGCGGGTCGTATGGCGGCTACCTGACCAACTGGATCATCGCCAAGGATCAGCGGTTCGCGGCCGCCGTCACCTGCCGGTCCGTGACGGACCTGTCCATGCTCATGCTGACCGGCGACCTCGGGGGGACGGACTGGGCGAAGTACGAGTTCGGCGCGTACGCGTGGGAGGCGCCGGCCCTCTACCGTGAGCAGTCGCCGCTCACCCACGCGTTTGGCATCCGCACGCCGCTCCTGATCCAGCACGCTGAGCAGGACCTCCGGACCACGATCGGCCAGGCCGAGGCGCTCTTCTCCGTCCTCCGGAAGCACCGCCGGCCGGTCCGCCTGATGCGCGTGCCGGGCGAGTCGCACGAGCTGACGCGATCCGGAACGCCGTTCCGACGCGTGGAGAACCTCGTCCAGGTTCGGGACTGGTTCGCCCACTTCCTGGTCGCGGGGAAGAAGACCCTGCCGCGGAGGCCGCGGACGCGCCACGGCGACTAGAACCGGTCGCCGCGCGACCTGATCGGCGCCGCCCGTCCCGCCGCCCCAGTCTGCCGCCCCAGTCTGCCGCCCCGGTCCGCCGCGGCACCCTGCCCCGCGATTTCTCCCGAATGCTCACGGGGATAGCCTTGGAAACCGGCGGCCGCGTCGCGAGCCCGCCCAGCGGTCCAAACAACCCCGAATCGCTGCCAGGTGCTCACCCCGTGGTCATCTGGCAGGGATTTGGCGCGTATCGGGCCGGATTCGGCGGATCGCATGGCTGCAACCTTGGCGAGTGCCCTACGGGTGAGCATTCGGGAACTTTCGGAGCAGTGGCGTGCGCGAGCGGGCCGCGACGGGGTCCAGGGTGTCGCCGCGCGTGGAGATCGGCGGTATCCTCACGCTCCCATGACGACTTCGCACCGTCCGGACACCCTCACCCGCGAACGCGCGAGCGAGCTCGTGCGTGCCTGGGCGGGCGGGCGGCCGGGTCCGCTCGGGTCGGTTCTCGGTCGCCTCACGGCCGTGGACCAGGTGGGCGTGGAGCTGCGCGTGGACAGCCTGAAGAAGCGGTCGATCAAGAAGGCCTCGAAGCTCTGGGCTCTCGATCTCGCGATCCGGATGATGGATCTCACGACGCTCGAGGGGAAGGACACGCCGGGCAAGATCCGGGCCCTCTGCCAGAAAGCGATGACGCCGCAGCCCGGCGATCCGAGCATCCCCTCGGTGGCCGCGATCTGCGTCTACCCGGCGCTCATCGCCGACGCCAAGGAAGCGCTCAAAGGCTCGGGCGTGAAGGTCGCGAGCGTTGCGACGGGGTTCCCATCCGGCCAGACGTTCCGCGACATCAAGATCGCCGAGGTCCGGGCCGCGGTCGGGGCGGGCGCCGATGAGATCGACATGGTCATCGATCGCGGCGCGTTCCTGTCCGGCGACTACGGGACGGTCTTCGATGAGATCGTCGAGGTGAAGGATGCGTGCGGCGAGGCCCATCTCAAGGTGATCCTCGAGACCGGCGAACTCGAGACGCACGACAACGTCCGGCGGGCGAGTATCCTCGCGATGGCCGCCGGCGCCGACTTCATCAAGACCTCCACCGGCAAGGTGACGCCGGCGGCGACGCTCCCGGTCACGCTCGTGATGTTCGAGGCGATCCGGGACTTCGAGAAGGCGACCGGCCGCGCGGTCGGGATGAAGCCCGCCGGCGGCATCCGGACGGCCAAGGAGGCGATCCAGTACCTCGTGGTCCTGTACGAGACGCTCGGGCCGCGCTGGATGACCCCGGATCGCTTCCGGTTCGGGGCGTCCAGCCTCCTCAACGACGTCCTGATGCAGATCGAGAAGGAGCGGACTGGCCGCTACCAGGGTCCGGACCACTTCACGCTGGACTGACCTCGAGCCGACGTTGCGCACGCGCACCCATCGGGAACTCATCGCCGCCGGACGCCGTCACCCGGCCATGCTGACCAGACGCCCGATCCTCCTCGCCGGCCTTGTCGTCCTCCTCGTCGCGGCTGCGTGCGGCGGTGGAACCTCACCGTCGCCGACGCCAGGGCCCACGCCCAGCCCGACACCCGGGCCGGCACTCACCCTTCCCGAGCTGAAGCTCGCTCTCATCGACCGGTTCGGGCCGCTCTGGTACTGCGATCCGGACTTCTACCCGATCCAGCGGGTCGAGGAGATCGACGCGGCGCTCGAGCGCTGGTCGGAGCTCAAGGCCGACGCGGACGCGTTCACCGCGCTCACCGCGAAGCTCGGACTCGATCCCGCGGGCGACTTCACCGATGCGCGGAAGCTTGCCGTCTACCAAGCCTGGAAGGTCCTCAGCGCGATCGCGCTCGATCCGGTCGGCAATGAGGCGTACCGCTTCGACTACCTCGCACAACCCGCGCCGGGCGCCGCCGAGGGTACGAGGACGGGCGGCACCATCTCGGCCGCCGGCGAGATCAAGATCGAGCAGCAGGCCCCGGCGGGGGAGCCGATGTGCCCGATCTGCCTCGTCCGGGGCACCGGAATCGACACCCCGGACGGCGCCGTGCCCGTGGAGGACCTCCGGATCGGCGACCCGGTCTGGACGCTCGACCGGGACGGCGTGCGCGTCCGCGCCACGATCATCGCGATCGGGTCCACGCGGGCGCCCGCCGACCACCAGGTAGTCCAGCTCGTCCTCGCGGACGATCGGACCGTGACCGCCTCGCCCGGCCATCCGCTCGCCGATGGTCGTCTCCTCGGCGACCTGCGCCCTGGCGATCTCGTCGACGGCTCGGTCGTCCTCAGCGCGGACCGCGTCCCGTACACGGTTGGCGAAACGTTCGACATCGTCGTGAGCGGGCCGACCGGGAACTACCTCGTGAACGGCATCCCGCTCGGGTCCACGATCCGTTAGCCAGGCACCCGAATCCCCGGCACGTGGCGGGCGAGGAACTCGAGCACGATCCCGGTCTGGTGGATCCGCTCGTCGATCTGGAACGGCGCGTGGCCGGTGGGGAAGAGGTAGAGCTCGTGCGGATGGTCCCGCGCGCGGAGCCGGTCCACGTACGCCATCACCTGGCCGATGGGGCAGCGGGTGTCCGCCTCACCGGCAAGGACGAGGATCGGCGCCTTCACGCTGTCGACGTAGCTGATCGGTGACCGCTCGGCCATGAGCTGCGGGACCTCGGCGGGGGTGCCGCCGAGAAGTGCCCGGTCGTAGGCCTGGAGGAGCGGCGATAGATCGTCGTACCCCATGGCGTAGTCGCCCACGGGGACTCCCGCGACCCCGGCGATGAACCGGGCGGGATGCATGCCGTGCATGAGGAGCGTGATGTAGCCGCCCCATGACCAGCCGGCGATGGCGAGCCGCGCCGGGTCGGCAAGGCCCTTCGCGAGGAGGTCGTCCACGCCCGCGAGGACGTCTTCGATTTCCGGCCAGCCGATGTTCCCGATGAGCGTGTCGCGCCACTCGGCCCCGAAGCCGATCGAGCCGCGGTAGTTCACGAGGACCACCTGGAAGCCCGCATCGACATACGCCTGGAGGTCCGGTGCCCAGCGATCGAGGTCGATAGAGGTCGGACCGCCGTGAACGTGGACGAGGGTGGGGAAAGGGGCCTCGCCGTCCGGCTCGATCCGCCACCCAGAGACGGTCCGGCCGTGCGGGTTCGCGAACGACCACGGGATGAACGGGCGGCCGTGTGGTGCCTCGCCGGCCGTGAGGATCGGCGAAGCGCGACCAGCCTCCAGGAGGATCCCGGGGTGCTCGCCGGCCTGGAGCCGGTACCAGATGGAGCCGTCCGGCCTGACTCGAGCGCCGGTCAGTGATCCCGGCCGCGTCGGGAGCAACGTGATCTCGCCGGTCGCCAGATCGTAGCGGTGGAGCCGGTCCCGGCCTTCGACGAGCTCCACGAGGAGCACGGCCGAGCCGTCCGGCCACCAATCGGCGACCTCGGTGAAGCGGTCCCACGGGATCGCGAGATCGGTGACCGTCCCTGTGCGTGGCTCCCAGATGGCGGGCGCGCGCTCGCCGCGCCGCTCGTGCCCGATCGCCAGCCGCTCGTCGCCGGGCACCGGCGACCAGGCGAACGCAAGGACCTCCCGGCCGGGATCCTCGAGGTCGGCGACGACGGCCCCCGTCCGCGCGTCGAGAACGCGGAGTGCGGCATGGATGAGGTCGCCGTGCTCACCATGCTCGATACAGACGAGGCGCTCGTCCGCGCTCAGGCCGGCCAGCTCCGTACCGCCACGCGTCATCGCGTTGCTCCCGCCGAGCACGATGGACTCACGGCTCAGCCGGAGTCGCCGTGTCGTGCCGTCCGCCTCGGTCACGTAGAGCCCGAAGCCGTCGCGACCCGAGATCGCGGCCGCGGTGCGTTCACGGCCGGGCGCCATGCCTTCGTCCCAGCCGACCGGCAGTCCCTCGGCGAGCGGCTCGGGCGTGCCGCCGCTGAACGGCGCTGCCATCCAGGCACCGGACTCATCACCGGTGGTGTCGCGATGCCAGAGCACCCACGCGCCGTCTGCGCTCACGTGGCCCGACACGAGGCCGACCGGCTCGTTCGTGATCTGGCGTCGCTCGCCGGTCGCCAGATCCCAGCTGTGGAGCTGGTAGATGCCGCTCTCCGATGACACGTACACGAGCCGGTCCGGCGCGTGGCGGGACCAGGTCGGGAAACCGAGGACGGGGGCGCGGTAGCGGCGCTGCCAGAGCGGCATGGAGTCGGCCATCGCGACAGGATACGTGGCCACCTCAGGCGCCGCGGCCCATTGGTTGGAGGGCTCGCTCGACGACCTCGCCGAGCTGCCGGTCGTCGAGGCCGTCGAGGTCGGCCCATTCGAAGGCGGGCCAAGTCGTCGGCGACGGCCCCTGCACCGGCCTCTGGAACAGGGGAATCGGCGGACATCCCGGGTATCATGCACGACGTGACCAGCGACTCGACGAAGCTGCGGCCCTGGTCGGGCGACCGCGCCCCGGCCAGCTGGGGACTCGGGGACGGGCAGGCGATCCCGTGGGAGTACGCCCCCGCGCCGGAGTCGCGCGACGTCGTCACCGTCAAGGACCGCTATGGCCTGTTCATCAACGGCCGCGAGGTCCAGGCCTCGGACGGCGGCGTTTTTGCCACGGTCAACCCGGCCACGGAGGAGAAGCTCGCCGATGTCGCGCGGGCCACGCCGGCGGACGTTGACCGGGCGATCCGCGCCGCCGGCCGCGCCCAGAAACGGAGCTGGGGAACGCTCCCCGGCCGTGAGCGCGCGAAGTACCTCTTCCGGATCGCCCGGATCATGCAGGAGCGGAGCCGCGAGTTCGCCGTCCTCGAGACGATGGACTCGGGCAAGCCGATCAAGGAGAGCCGGGACGTGGACGTCCCGCTCGCGGCGGCCCATTTCTGGTACTACGCGGGCTGGGCGGACAAGCTCGAGTACGCATTCCCCGGGCGGGTGGCGCGGCCGCTCGGTGTCGCGGCCCAGATCATCCCGTGGAACTTCCCGCTGCTGATGCTCGCCTGGAAGATCGCGCCCGCGCTGGCCGCGGGCAACTGCGTCGTCCTGAAGCCGGCTTCCACCACCCCGCTGAGTGCCCTCCTCTTCGCCGACGTGTGCCGCCAGGCGGACCTGCCGCCGGGGGTCGTGAACATCGTTCCGGGTCCGGCCGAGATCGGGATGCATCTCGTCTCCAGCCCCAATGTCCAGAAGGTCGCGTTCACTGGCTCCACGGGCGTCGGCAAGCTCATTCATCGGGCGATCGCCGGGACGGACAAGGCGATCACCCTGGAGCTCGGCGGCAAGGCCGCCAACATCGTGTTCGAGGATGCCGCACTGGACCAGGCGGTCGAGGGCATCGTCAACGGGATCTACTTCAACCAGGGCGAGGTCTGCTGCGCCGGCTCGCGCCTGCTCGCGCAGGAATCGATCGTCGAGCCCCTCGTCGAGAAGCTCAAGGACCGCCTGTCCACGATCCGCGTCGGGGATCCTCTGGACAAGAACACGGACGTCGGCGCGATCAACTCCCGGGCGCAACTAGAGAAGATCACCGAGCTCGTCGCGGCGGGCGTGGCCGAGGGCGCCGACCTCTACCAGCCCCCGTGCGATTTGCCGGAGCGCGGCTACTTCTTCCGCCCGACGCTGTTCACGAACGTGGCCCAGAGCCATCGGATCGCGAAGGAGGAGATCTTCGGGCCGGTCCTCTCCGTGCTCACCTTCCGGACGCCGGAGGAGGCGATCGAGAAGGCGAACAACACGCCGTACGGCCTATCCGCCGGGGTCTGGACGGAAAAGGGGAGCCGGATCCTGTCCATGGTCAGGCGCCTGCGGGCGGGCGTCGTGTGGGCGAACACGTTCAACCGCTTCGATCCGACCTCGCCGTTCGGCGGCTACAAGGAGTCCGGGTTCGGCCGCGAGGGCGGCATGCACGGGCTCCACGCGTACGTCCGCCTGGAGGATCGCTGATGCCGGCCGAGCCGGCCCGGCGGAAGCGGGCCACGGTGTGGGCGGTGGTCGCGCGCGGCGCGGCCGTCGCGGAGGCCGCCCCGTCACCCCGGATCGAGGTCCGGAAGACGTACAAGCTGTACATCGGCGGGGAGTTCCCGCGGACCGAGAGCGGCCGCTCCTACCTCGTGAGCGCCGCTGACGGGGCGCCCGTCGCCAATGCCTGCCGCGGCTCGCGCAAGGACCTCCGCGACGCGGTTCGCGCCGCCCGAAGGGCATTCCCGGGCTGGGCGGACAGGACGGCAATGAACCGGGGCCAGATCCTCTATCGCGTCGCGGAGCTCATGGAGGGTCGGCGCGACCAGTTCGTCGCCGAGGTCGCCCAGGCCGAGGGACTCAAGCGGGACCGCGCCCGCGCCGTCGTGGACCGCGCGATCGATCGGTGGGTCTGGTACGCCGGCTGGGCGGACAAGATCGCCCAGGTCCTCGGGTCGTCCAACCCGGTCGCCGCGGACTACTTCAACTTCACGATCCCGGAACCCACCGGCGTCGTCGGGATCGTGGCGCCGGAGACCTCGTCGCTGCTGGGGCTGGTGTCGCGCCTCGCGCCGCCGCTCGTCACCGGCAACGCCGTCGTGGTCCTGACCTCGGAGACTCGACCGTTGCCCGCGATCACCCTCACCGAGGTCCTTGCGACCTCGGACGTGCCCGGCGGAGTCGTCAACGTCATCACCGGCTTCAAGGGGGAGCTGGCGCCGGTCATGGCCGCGCACGCGGACGTGGACGCGATCGACGTCTGGGGTGTGGCCGACGCCGCGCGCCGCGATATCGAGCTGGCCGCGACCGATAACGTGAAGCGCATCGTCCGACGGCCGGCCGGGACCACGGACGCGCGGTTCGACTGGCTGGACGACCGCGCCGCCGAGCGCCCGGAGTGGATCGCCGCCTACCTCGAGATGAAGACCGTCTGGCACCCGATCGGCGTCTGAATCGCTACCCTTCCCCAAGCACGAGGGAGGGCACATGCCGGCGATCATCCAGACCGAATCGCTCACCAAGTCCTACGGGGTCCATCGCGGGATCGTCGACGTCGACCTCGAGGTCATGGCGGGTGAGGTCTTCGGGTTCCTGGGACCGAACGGTGCCGGCAAGACGACCACGATCCGGGTCCTCCTCGACCTGATCCGTCCGAGCTCCGGCCGGGCCTCTGTCTTCGGGATCGAGTCGACGGCAGACCCGGTCGCGATCCACCGGCGGATCGGCTACCTGCCCGGTGAGTTCACGCTGTACGACCGCCTGACGGGCGCACAGACGATCGAGTTCTTCGCGAACCTGCGCGGCGGGCGGGACGTCGCCTACATCGCCGAGCTCGTGGAGCGCCTGGGCCTGGATCCCAGCCGCCGCTTCAGCGAGTACTCGAAGGGCAACAAGCAGAAGGTGGGGCTGATCTGCGCGCTCCAGCACAAGCCGGAGCTGCTGATCCTGGACGAGCCGACGGCCGGCCTGGACCCGCTCGTCCAGCAGGTCTTCAACGAGCTCCTGTTCGAGGCGAAGGCGGAGGGCCGGACGGTCTTCCTCTCGTCCCACATCATCAGCGAGGTCGAGCGGACCTGCGACCGGGTCGCGATCATCCGCGACGGGCGCATCGTCCGGCTGGACACCGTGGAGGCGCTCCGGGATCTCGCCGCCCACGAGGTTGAGCTGCGCTTTGCCGAGCCCGTTGACCCGGCACCCTATGCGGCCGTGGTCGGCGTGAGCAACCTCATCGTCGAGGGTCGGACGCTCCGGATGCTCGTCACCGGCCCGATCGCCCCGGTGGTCCGTCTCGCCGCGGATGGCCACCTCGTGGATTTCGTCAGCCGTGAGCCGTCGCTCGAAGAGGTCTTCCTCGCCGAGTACGGGACCGGCCCCACCACCGCCCCGGCCGCGTGACCGCTACCGCGCCGTCCGCGGGAGCCTCACCGGTGGGCGCCTCGCCGGCGATCCGCACTGTCG
>JBKJVO010000201.1:0-3233 GCA_046717305.1 Candidatus Limnocylindrales bacterium | reverse complement strand
GTCGTGACGCTCTTCGCGACGCTCGGGCGGCTGCCCCACGTCCGGACGCTTCCGCTCGGGAGCCAGCCGGCTGATATCGGAGCCCGCCTCGCCGAGGCGGGCTTCCGGGAGGTCGGTGCGGACCGCTCCATGATTCTCGAGGATCCCGGCCCGTGTCTCGCGCTCGCCCGAACACTCGCCGCTCGGCCGGGCCTCAGGCTGGAGCATGTCGGTCGCGGCCCGGAGCTGCGGGCGATCGAGGTGGCGCGCCTGCTCGTCCAGGCCTTCGACGTGGAATCGGACCGCGTGCCGTCCCTTGGCGCCGAGACGCTCGACGCTGGCCTCCGATCCGGCGGCGCGGTCCTGGTGCTGCTTGAAGCGGGCATCCCGGCGACCGTCGCACGCCGGATCACCGTGGACGGCGGGACGTATCTGTCCTCGATCGGGACCGTGCCGGGCCTGCGGGGCCGAGGCCTCGGCTCGCTCGTGACCGCCATCGCGGTCGCCGAGGCAGTGGCCGAGGGATCCGGTTTCATCCACCTCCTCGTGGACGCGACCAACCGGTCGGCGATCCACGTCTACGAACGGCTCGGGTTCGTTCCCGTGGGCGAGGCCATCCAGGACCTGCTGATGCCCTGACGTGCCGCGCTCGGCGCGCGACCTGATCGTCGCCACACCATCCCGCCGCCCCGTCCCGCCGCGGCACCCTGCACCGCGATTTCCCCCGAATGCTCACGGGGATGGCGTTAGAAGCCGGCGGCCGCGTCGCGACCCCGTCCATGCCCCCGATTCGCGGTCAGCTGCTCACCTCGTGGTCATAGGGCAGGGATTCGGCGCGTATCTGGCCGGGTTCGGCGGATCGCCCGGCGGGAACCTTGGCCAGTGCCCTACGGGTGAGCATTCGGGAACTTTCGAAGGCGTGGGGGGCAAAGCGCACGCGGGCCGCGACGGGTTCCAGCATGTCGCCGCGCATGGAGATCGGCGGTATCCTCACTGTCGCATGATCGAGACCACGGGGACCGTCCTCCGGCCGGCCGAGGCCCGCGACGCCGAACGGATCGCTGCACTCTTCACGGACGAGGGCTATCCCGTCGGACCGTCCGCCATCGTCGCGCGCCTGGCGCGCTTTGCCGGGGAGTCGGAGGTCGTGGTCGCGGACCGGGGCGGCGAGGTCATCGGGTTCATCGCATTCCATGCCCTGCCCCGCTTCGAGCACGATGACGACCTCGTACGCATCCTCGCCCTTGTCGTGGATCCCGGAGCCCGCGAACGCGGGGTCGGACGCCTGCTCATGGCGGAGGCGGAGCGATTCGGACACGAGCACGGGGCCGCCTTCGTCGAGGTGACCGCCGGCCATCACCGCCCGGACGCTCGCCATCTCTACGAATCGCTCGGCTACGACGCCTCTGTCACGGGCTACCTTCGCAAGCGCCTCTGATGCCGACCGATCGCCGGCCCTGTCGGCGCTACCAGCGCTCCTCGTGGACCAGCTCGCCGAGCGGTCGCCGGCCGCCGGACCGAAGCGGTCGAGTGAGGTCGGACGTGTCGGCTGGGTAGCCGAAGGACAGCAGGTACTCGCAGCCCCGGTTCTCGGGGTAACCCAGCAGCCGGCGCGCCATGTCCGGCTCGTAGACCGTCGCGGGGCAACTCCCGATCTCGAGCGACCACGCCGCGAGGATCATGTTCTGCGAGGCGAGGCCCAGGTCCCACAGCACGGACAGCGGCTCGCCCGGTCCGCGCGGGTCCGGCGTCACGAGCCCGACGGCGGCCGCGGCGCCGGCGAGATGCCCGGCGTACGGCCCGACATGGCTCAGCTCCCGAAGGCGCTCCCGGTCCGTCACGACGATGAAGTCCCAGCGCTGCTGGTTCCTGGACGAGCTCGCCCGGCGCCCGGCGTCGAGGATCGCCGCCAGGTGGTCGGGTTTGAGCGGGCGGTCCATGAACCGCCGGACAACGCGCAACCCATGAATGGCCTCCAGGACGTCCATCCCGTCACGCTTCTGACGTCGATGGGACCGAGCTCGCGGGGGTCCCGACCGTGCCGGCGGGTACCTCGGCCGTATCGGAGTGCGCGGGCTCGTAGCGGGCGCTGAAGCGGCTCGCGTCGTCCGCCGGCCGCCTGGCATCGACCGCGACGGCAATCCGGGCGGCCTCGTCCGGTTCGAGCGGGCCGCCGAGGGTTCGGGCGAGGAAGCGCGCTATCGCCTCACGATAGGCTGGGAACTCATACAGCCAGCTGTGCTGGCCACCCGGGATCTCCAGCGTCTCCACGGGCTCCGCGTCGACCTCGAGTTCGGAGCGTGACGCTCGCGCCGCGGCCGCGATGCGGCCGAGGTGGGCAAGCGGGACCACACGGTCGTCCGTGCCGTGGATCGCGAGGATCGGCCCGGCGTAGCGGCGGATCGCCGATGTCGCCGAGATGGCGTCTACTGCGTGCCCGCGGGGTTCCAGGTAGACACGGGTTGTGAGCCACGCCAGCGGATAGGCGATCGGGTCGGGGATCGGGAGGTGAGCGAGGCGGAACGTCTGGCGCGTGAGGCGGTACGGGTCGGCGGGCGTCGAAGTCAGGATCGCGGCGGCCACCCGCGGCTCCGCGGCGGCCGCCAGGATGGCCCCGATCGCGCCCATCGAGTGGCCCAGGACGGCGACCTGCGTCGCTTCCTTCCGCCCAAGTGCCGCGCGCACCCCCGCAAGCGCGTCCGAGCCGAACTCCCCGGCACTGACCGGCAGCTCCTCGGGCGGATTCGCCCCATGTCCTCGGACGTCGAGGGTGAGCACGTGGTAGCCGATCGCGTGGAGAATCTTGGCGTTCGCGAGCGTCCGATGCCGCCCGGACTCCCAGCCGTGGACGAGGACCACTGCCGGGCCCGGCGCACCGCCCCGTGCGGGGATCCACCACGCCGGCAGGAAGAGGCCGTCCGCGGTGGGGACTTCCAGCGTCTCGTACGGCATGCCTGCGTCGGCCGGGTCCATCGTCGGCGGATGAGGGTGCGGAAAACCTGCACGCGACCGGTAGACGTGCGCGAACCGCCAGGCGAGTGCAAACGGGGTCACGGCGACGGCGGCAGCGACGCCGGCGCGCCGAGCTCGACCACGGGATGTCATCAGGTACAGGGGACGGCACGCCCGCGAACCTGTCAAGCGTGGGTGGGCCGCTACACTCCACGGGTGCCGAAGCGCGATCCCCACGATGTCATTGGCGTCCCTCGTGGCGCCTCCCAGGCCACGATCAAGGCTGCCTGGCGTCGGCTCGC
>JBKJVO010000200.1:0-20710 GCA_046717305.1 Candidatus Limnocylindrales bacterium | reverse complement strand
CCGCCCGACCGCCCTGTCCACGCCCGCCCCGGCGCCCCCGTGCCCCCCCGTGCCCGAGTTGACTGCTAGTCAAGTTTTCCAACGTCTGATGCCAGAATCTTGACTCGGCCGCAAGAGCACGACGCTCGAATGGGCCCTGGATGCCCCAAGGAGGGCGCCGGCTTGCGTGGTGGTCAAGACGGCGACCGGCCGAGTCGAAATAACTGACTGGCGGTCAATTTGTGGGAGGCGAGGCGCGTCCAATCAACGACAGGCGCAGCAGACCAGCGCCCACCCCGCGCTACACTCGCGAAGTCGGTCGATTGGCCGGCGACGAACGCAGCGCGCCGCACAGCGGCGCGCCGGAACACGGAGGCACGGAAACACCTTGCCGAAGTCGTATGTTCGCCTGACCCAGCCCCTCGTCCGCGAGACGAAGGGCGCCGAGCTCCGTCCCGCTACCTGGGACGAAGCACTCGATCGGACCGTCGCGGCGTTCCGCGCGGCCGGGGCCCGCAGGGTTCCGGACGCACCGGCGCCGTTCGGGATCTTCAGCTGCAGCAAGGCGACAAACGAGGTCAACTTCGCGGCCCAGAAGTTCTCAAGGGTGGTCCTGGGCAGCAACAACATCGACAGCTGCAACCGCACCTGACACGCCCCGTCTGTCGCCGGTCTGGCGACCGTCTTCGGCGCTGGTGGCGGAACCAGCTCATATCGTGAGGTCGAGGAGACGGACCTGATCGTCCTCTGGGGCAGCAACGCCCGGGAGACGCATCCGATCTTCTTTCATCACCTCCTGCGCGGCGTCCGCAACGGCGCCCGGCTCTACGCGGTCGACCCGCGCCGGACGAGCTCGGCCGAATGGGCGGACGTCTGGCTGGGCCTCGACGTCGGCAGCGACATCGCCCTCGCGAATGCGATGGCGCGCGAGATCATCCACGCCGGGCTGGCGAACACCGAGTTCATCGGCCGCGCGACCTTCGACTTCGAGGCCTACCGGGACAAAGTCGAGAGCTACACCCTCGAATACGCGGAGCGCGAGACCGGCGTCCCGGCCGACGCCATCCGCGAGTTCGCCCGCGCCTACGCGAGCGCGCCAAGGGCGATGATCTGCTGGACGCTGGGAATCACCGAGCACCACAACGCGGTGGACAACGTCCTGGCGCTCATCAATCTCGCGACCCTCACCGGCCACGTCGGCAGATACGGCAGCGGCCTGAACCCGCTGCGTGGCCAGAACAACGTCCAGGGGGGTGGCGACATGGGCGCGCTGCCGGATCGCCTGCCGGGCTTCCAGCACGTGGAGAACGACGCCCTTCGCGCAACGTTCGATGCCGCCTGGGGCGTGCCCGTCCCGCCGAAGAAGGGCTGGCACCTGTCCGAGATGTTCGACGCCATCGGGCGGGACGAGCTCACCACCGCGTACGTGATCGGCGAGAACCCGGTCCAGTCCGAGGCGGACCAGAAGCGCGCGAAGCACCTGATGGCCAGCCTCGACTTCCTCGTGGTGCAGGATCTCTTCGTCACCGCGACGGCGGAACTCGCGGACGTCGTGCTCCCGGCCGCGGCGGCGTGGGCGGAATCCGAGGGCACCGTCACGAACTCCGAGCGACGGGTCCAGCGGGTCCGGAAGGCGATGGAGCCGCCGGGCGAGGCCCGCGACGACCTCTGGATCATCTATGAACTCGCCCGGCGAATGGGCCACGACTGGGGCGAGGCATCGGCGGAAAAGACCTGGAACGAGCTACGGACGCTGTCGCCGGTCCACAAAGGCATGAGTTATCAGCGCCTCGAGGAACTCGGCGGGATCCAGTGGCCGTGCTGGGACGACCAGCACCCAGGCGAGCTGTTCCTCCACTCGCGGCTCTGGGAGGACCCGGTGCCCGGCAGCCGGATCCCGTTCGTGCCGGTGGATCACGACCCGCCGGTGGATCGCCTGGATGACGATTTCCCCATCCGCCTGACGACTGGCCGGCGCCTCGACAGCTACAACACCGGCGTCCAGACCGGGGCGTACACGTCGCCGCTCCGACGCGGCGAGTCGCTGGACATCTCACCCGAGGACGCGGAACGGTTCGGGCTGGCCGAGGGCGAGCGGGTGCGCGTCGTCTCCCGGCGCGGCCAGTTGGAAGTGCCGGTTCGCACGGATCCGTCGCTCCGCCCCGGCCTCACGTTCATGACCCTCCACTTCCAGGACGACGTCGCCACCAACGTGCTCACGATCGACGCCACGGACCCGAAGTCCGGCACGGCCGAATTCAAGGCCACCGCGATCCGGATCGAGAAGCTCGCGGTGCCGCTGGCCGCTACCCCCCGTTGAGGTAGGGTCCGCTCAGGCAGTCACCGACGCCTCCCACGCGTCGACGAGTTCGAGCAGCTCCCCTCGGGTCTCGGGTGCGGCGAAGGAGACGCGCGCAGCCCGGCGCTGGAGTTCCGCGAGGTCCCCGCGCGTGAGCCCGGCAAGGCGGACGACGTGGCGCAGCTCGTCCGTCAGCGTCGTGGCAAAGAACGGCGGGTCGTCGCTCGAGATTGTCATGTTGACGCCCGCCCTCCAGAAGGCCGCGAGCGGGTGCGCTTCCAGGGATGGAAACAGGCCGACCGCGACATTCGACGACGGACAGACGTCGAGCGGCACCGCCTCTCGAACGAGGCGCTCGACCAGGTTCGGGTCTTCGATCGCCCGGACGCCGTGTCCGATCCGGTCGGCGCCGAGGACGTCCAGCGCCTCGATCACGCCGGCACGCGGGCCGGTCTCGCCGGCATGGACCTCGAATCCCAGGCCCATCCGATCGCAGGCGTCTCGCAGCAGCGTGAACTCCGAGGTGGGCACGGTCCCCTCGATGCCGGTGAGGCAGAGCCCGACGATCGGGGCGTCGGCACCCTCGACGAGGCGGAGCGTCGCTTCGGCCTCCCGCCGGCCGAGGTTGCGGATCGCGTCGACGATGATGGCGATCCTCGTGCCGGCTCCGGCCGCAGCGAGCCCGTTTCTGAGCGCGCGCCACATCGCGGCCGGGTCCATGCCATTCCGGATGTAGATCATCGCGGTGAAGATGACCTCCGAGTAGGCGATCGACTCGGCAGCCTGCTGGCGGGCGAAGGCCGCGGCCACGAGCTCGAGGTCCGCTGGCGTCCGGACGAACTCGTTCGTCGCCAGATAGGTGTCGAGGAAGTGAGGAAAGTCGCGGTACCGGCCGGGGTATCGGCCGTCTATCAGGGGCAGTTCGCCGACGCCCGCACCGTGTCGGCGCGCGAGTTCCAGCGCCGTGGACTCCGTGATCGCGCCCCCGAGGTGGACGTGGAGCTCGATCTTTGGGATCGAGAGGATGTCCCGGTCACTGGCCAGTTCGATCATCTCGGCGCTCCTCATCCAACCCGGCGGCTACCAGCACCCCGACGGGCGCTGAAACCCTAACATCCGGGTTCAAGATCGCCTTCGCAGGTCCCGGCCGGCTGATAGGCGCTGGCGCGCCCGGAGCGGGGACTGCGGATCTCGATCGCGCTCGTCGCCGAGGTCTGAATGCGGATCGCCGGCTCGATCAGGCCGGGCGAATCACCGGCAGGCCGAGAGCCCGCGCCGCGTCCGCGAGGCGGTCGTCGTACGTCACGAAAGCGTCCAGCTGCGGAAGCAAGGTCATGGCCGTGGCCAGGTGGATCGCGTCGAGGGTCCGGATGCCCGCGGGCTCGATGGCCCTCGCAGCCCGACCAGTCGACGCGTCGAGTTCGATGACCTCCAAATCCTCGAGCACGTGGTCCCGATGGTCCGGGTCGTGCGGGCTTCGAGCCACCGCACGGTGCGTCTCGATCACCCCGATCCGGCTCGTGACGATTCGCTCAGCCTCGACGTACCACCGATGGAGCGCCCGAGACTCAGGCTCCTCAACGACCAGTTTGACCAGCGCCGACGAATCGGCGTACGCGAGCATCGTCATCGATCGTCCTCGTCGCGCATCGCCTGGAGGATCTCGGAGAGCGTCGGCCCGCCGGGGGTGGGGTCCGGCGGCGGGGGTGGCAGGAGCTTGTGGCTGCGCTTCGCCGGGGTCACCCGGCCGTCGGCGATCATCTGGTCGAGGATCGACAGCTTCACCGGCGGGTTCGGGGTCAAGCGCGCAACCGGGGTCCCATGTTCCGTGACCTCGAGGGTCTCGCCGGCCTTCACGCGGTCCAGGTAGACGGACAGATTCTGGCGCAGCTCGCGCACGCCCACGCGCCCGGGCCGCGCACTCGACTCGCTCATGTAGCACATGGTAGCACAATTGCCCCGGACGCCTGACCAGCGCGACGTCGTGAACCGCGTCCCCATGTGGCTCTGGAGCGGCGGCGTGTTGACAGGGTTCGCCTCCGCGATCGTCCTGCCGATCATCCTGTTCCTCGTCCAGCGTGTGCTCGCCCAGATCGTCTGACGGGTTGACTCCCAATGGGCTGCGGTCCACGATGGCGCCTCGCGACCGGGTCGATCCCCACGACCCCGCGTGATCGAGGAGGACCGCGATGCCGCACTATCTTTTCCGTGCCCACTACTCGCAGGCGGGCATCCAGGGAGTTCTCAAGGAGGGCGCGGCGAGCCGCCTCAAGGCGGTCACGGACCTGGCCGCGAGCGTCGGCGGGCGCGTGGAGGCCGCCTACTGGGCGTTCGGGGACGACGACTTCATCATGATCGCCGAGCTGCCGAACAATGCCGCGGCGGCGGCTGCTGCGACACGGGTTTCGGCGAGCGGCGTCGGCGGCATCACGACCACGGTCCTGCTGACCGCCGCCGAGGTGGACGAGGCCCGCGGCATCGGCGTGACCTACCGCGCGCCGGGCGCCTGAAGGGCAGGTCGAGCGTAACCCGCCCGCCGATCCCGGATCGGGCGTAGACTCCGCGGGTCGTCGCACTGCGCGACGATGCTTCGCGTGGTCGACCTGCTTCTCGAACAGGCCGTGCGCCTGCTGATCCGTTCGAGAAGAGGAAAGGGGTCAATGTGACCACCGGCACCGTCAAGAAGGTCGTCGCCGATCACGGCTTCGGCTTCATCACCGCGGAGGATGGGAAGGACTACTTCTTCCACCGCGACTCGCTCCAGGCACCGCTCAGCTTCGACCGCCTCAACGGCGGCGAGGCCGTGTCGTTCGACGTCCAGTCCGGCCCCAAGGGCCCGCGTGCCGCGAACGTCCGGGCGGCCGACGGGACGTAACCGTCCTGCAGTCAGCTCATCGGCCCCCGGTTCGTCCGGGGGCCGTTCGATTCCAGACACGGCACCGGCAGGCGCGGCACAGCCCTGCCCACCCGAGGCTACACTCGCCGGCGATGGATCTCCACGTCGTCGGGCCCCTCGCGTCGCCCGTCGAGCGGGCGGCCGTGGATGCGGTGCTGGGGCCGGCCGAATCTGGGTGGGCGGGCGGTCTCCGGGACCCGCAAACGGACGGGCACGTGGCTCGCGGCGGGCACGAGGCCCGGAGCCGACGCGATCTCCTCCTCCCGGCGCTGCACGCGCTCCAGGACCGCGTCGGGCGGATCACGCAGCCGGCCCTGAACTACGTCTGCCGGCGCCTGTCCGTCCCGCCGGCCGAGGCGTACGGGGTCGCGACGTTCTATTCCCTGTTCGCAACGTCACCCAGGCCTCCGGCCGTCGCCCACGTCTGCGACGACATCGCCTGCCGGCTCGCCGGCGCCGAGGCGATCTGCGGGGACCTTGAGCGGACGCTTGGTCCGGCCGGCACGCCCGCCCGCGACGGGACGATGACCTGGATCCGGAGCCCGTGTCTTGGCCGCTGCGAGCTGGCGCCGGCGGCGCTTCTCACCGTCGCCGGCGAGGCGCCTGTCCGTCAGGAGCTGGCGCCGGTGGATGCCGCCGGGATCGTCGGGCGGCTGGAAGGAGCGCTCAGCCGCGGCGCCCGGGCTGAGGACATGCGGGACCCTTCCTCGAATCTGATGCGCGTGGCCGCATCAGTGCCGCAGGCCGGATCGCCGGACCTCACGCTCCTCGCGCGGATCGGTATCTTGGACCCCGCATCCCTGGACGAGTACCGCGCCCACGGCGGCTACCGTGCGCTCGCGAATGCGATGGCGATGGGCGCTGACGCGACGATCCGCGAAGTGTCGGACGCAAAGCTTCTGGGGCGAGGCGGTGCGGCCTTCCCAACCGGGCGGAAATGGGCCGCGGTAGCAGCACAGGCGGCGCAGCCGCACTACGTCGTCTGCAACGCGGACGAATCGGAGCCCGGCACGTTCAAGGACCGTGTCCTCATGGAGCAGGATCCGTTCGCCGTCGTCGAGGCCATGACGATCGAGGGCTTCGCAACGGGCAGCTCCCGGGGCTACCTCTACATCCGGGGCGAGTACCCGCTCGCGGAGGCGCGCCTGATGGGCGCGATCGAGGCGGCCCGCGCCGCCGGACTCCTCGGTGACGAGGTCGCCGGGTCCGGTTGGGCCTTCGACATCGAGCTCCGGCGAGGTGCCGGCGCGTACATCTGCGGCGAGGAAACGGCGCTCTTCGAGTCGATCGAGGGCAAGCGCGGCGAGCCGCGCAACAAGCCGCCGTTCCCGGTGGAAGTCGGCCTGTTCGACAAGCCGACGGCGGTCAACAACGTCGAGACCCTCGTCAACGTGCTGCTCATCCTCGGCGACGGCGACGGCCGTGGGGGTGGAGCGCGCTACGCCACGCTTGGGACGGAGGGTTCGACCGGCCCGAAGCTCTTCTGCCTGTCCGGCCACGTCACTCGGCCCGGCGTCTACGAGGTCCCGTTCGGGACGACCCTCCGGGAGCTGCTGGCGCTGGGCGGGGGCGTGCCCGGCAACCGCGCGATCCGGGCGATCCTTCTGGGCGGCGCGGCGGGCGTCTTCGTGGGTCCCGATGCGCTCGACGTCCCGCTGACGTTCGAGGGAACCCGGGCGATCGGCGCGACCCTCGGGTCGGGCGTCGTGATGGTCTTCGACGAGACCGCCGATATCGTCGGCACGCTTCGGCGAATCGCCTCGTTCTTCCGCGACGAGTCATGCGGGCAGTGCGTCCCATGCAGGGTCGGCACCGTGCGTCAGGAGGAGCTGCTCGCCCGCCTCGCCGACCGGACGGGCAGACGGACGCGCGAGGAGGAGCTGGCGCTCCTCGCGGAGGTCGGCCGGGCGATGCGCGACGCGAGCATCTGCGGCCTTGGACAGACGGCCAGCTCCGCGATCGAGTCCGCGTTTCGGCAGCCGGAGCTGGTGGGCCTGTGACCGCGGAGCACCGGCCCGGTGAGAGCCCGTTCCGTGTCCCGGCGCCGCCGATGCCGCCGGCCATCGAGGCGATCTTCACGACGCCGCCCGCTCGGGCGTCCCGTACGCCCGAGGCGCCGCCGGTGCAGGCCCCCGCCGCCGTCACCGTCACGATCGACGGGGTCGAGGTCAGCGTCCCGGCCGGCTCAACGATCCTGGACGCCGCCCGCGCTCAGGGCCTGGACCTCCCGACGCTCTGCTATTCCGAGAACCTCGCCCCGGTGAACGTCTGCCGGGTCTGCGTCGTCGAGGTCACAGGGTCTCGCGTCCTCGTCCCGGCCTGCTCGCGGAAGGTCGAGCCCGGGATGGAGATCCAGACCGAATCCGAGCGGGTCCGGCATTCCCGCAAGCTCGTCCTGGAGTTCCTCGGCTCGTCCGTGGACATCTCGCTCGCCGGACCGCGCGAACCCGATGGGGACATCGCCCGTTGGGCGGAGCGCTACGGCGCGGACGCTTCACGGTTTGGGCCGGCCGCGCCGCCCGCCGCCGCTGGAGCGCGCGACGCGCGTGAACCCGGCCACCACCACGCGCCCGCCGGCGAGGAAGCTGCGCACGCCGCCACCGTGGCGCAGCCGGTGAAGGTGGACAACAACCTCTACGTCCGGGACTACTCGAAGTGCATCCTCTGCTACAAGTGCGTCGAGGCGTGCGGCGAGGATGCGCAGAACACCTTTGCGATCGCCGTCGCCGGACGCGGCTTCGATGCCCGGATCTCCACCGAGTGGGCGACGCCCCTCCCCGATTCCGCCTGCGTCTACTGCGGCAACTGCATCGGCGTCTGCCCGACGGGCGCGCTGATGTTCAAGTCGGAGCACGACATGCGCGCCGAAGGGACCTGGGACGAGTCCGCCCAGACGGTGACCGAAACGATCTGCCCGTACTGCGGCGTCGGCTGCGCCCTCGATCTCCACGTCCAGGACAACACGATCGTGAAGGTCACCTCGCCAATGGACTCATCGGTGACCGAGGGTCACCTGTGCATCAAGGGCCGCTTCGGCTTCGAGTTCACGAACGAACGCCGCCAGGTGTAGGAGGAGCGAATAGAACCAGAGTCGCCCCTCGACACGAATGCCGGTCTCAAGAGCCCGCTCCATTTCGAGATTCGCGGCAACGGACCGGACCTCGTCATGCTGCATGGCGGAGCCGGCGGGATCGACGACCTCGCCGCCCTTCGTGACCTCCTGGGCACCGGGCGCAGGGTGATCTCGCCGGACCAGCGCGGGCACGGCCGTTCGCCGGCGGGTGGCGAGATCTCGTACGCCGCCCAGGCTTTCGAGACAGCGGTGCTGCTGCATGAACTCGGCGTTCAAAAGGCCGATGTTCTCGGCTGGAGCGACGGCGGGATCGTCGGGTTGCTGCTAGCCCGCGACCGACCTGACCTCGTCGGTCGGCTGGTCGCGATCAGCGCGAACGCGGCCCTGACCTCGGAGCCGCCGGCGGTGGTGAACCGAGTGCTTGAGTGGATCGCCCAGGCCCAGGCCGGCGATCTGTCAATGCCGGGCGGCCGCGACGCCCTCCGGAATGCAGAGGCGGAGTGGCCGGGGACTGCCGAGCAGATCCTCCAGATGTGGCGCAGCGGTCCCGACCTGCATCTCGAGGACCTCGGGCGGATCAGCGCTTCTGTGCTGTATCTGGCGGCAGACGCAGACATCGTCCCCCTGGAGCACACGGTGGCAATGTTCCGGGCGACGCCCGGTGCCCACCTTGCCATCGTCCCGGACGCCGACCACCACCTCGTCCTGAAGCGCGCCGATGAGGTTGCCGCCATCGTTGAGCGATTCCTGGCCGCCTAGCCCTGGATCAGGTCCCGCAGATCAATCCGCCCGTCGCACGGTCCGGCTAGGCTTCGGCGTCGCCAGACCCGGCGGGAGCCGGCGGGCGAGGGGCCAGGGTCTCCGGCCGGCGCAGCAGACGCTCGGCAAACCACAGGCTCAGGCCGAGGACGAAGAATCCGCCGATGCTCGCATGCGACATCATGCCGAGGACGGTGATCAATGCCACGCCGGCGAGAAGCCGCGCGCCCGAGAAGGCCAGGACACCCGCAAGAACAAACAGGCCGTAGCCGCCGATCATGGCCCCGATGACATAGATCGAGCCGACCCACTTCATGGCCATCCCGTCCTCGAAGGCGTTGGCCACCGCGGTGATGAGCAGCCCGGCGCCGACGATGAGCGCGCTCACCACGGAGGGTCGATGCGCCCGCGCCAGCCATCCTGTGAGCCAGATGACGCCGGCGGACAGGGCCAGCGCCGCGCTGTACGTCCAGACCGCCGCGTAGTCGAGCGGGGTCGCCGGATGCCAGTACTGGGGATCCTGGAGGCCGATCGCAGAACGGATCGCCCACGCGACCCCGAACGCGACAACGAGGGCGGCCTGGAGCCCGCGCGCGACGCTCATCCGCTGAGGATATCCCGCAGATCGATCCGCCCATCGTGCGTGTAGACGTTGAAGCCATCGCCGCGCAGGAACCCGACAAGCGTGACGCCGAGCCGGTCGGCGAGGCGGATCGCGAGATCGGACGGGGCGGAGACCGCACAGATGATCGGGATCCCGGCGACCGCCGCCTTCTGGACGATCTCGAAGCTCACTCGCCCGGAGACGAGGAGGATCCGGTCCCAGAGCGGCAGCTCGCGAGCCAGCACCCGGGACCCGATCACCTTGTCGAGCGCGTTGTGGCGGCCGACATCTTCGCGAACGGCGACGAGGCGTCCGTCCGTCTCGAACAGGCCGGCCGCGTGCAGCCCGCCCGTCCGGTCGAACGCGGCCTGGGCCTCGCGCAGGCGGTCCGGGAGGGACAGGATCACCTGTCGCGCCACCACCGGGAGCCCCTTCGGGAGCGGCTCGCAGCGGACGGCGATCTCGTCGATGGACGCCTTGCCGCAGATCCCGCACGAGGCGGTCGCGATGAAATGGCGCTTCTCGCCGATCGCCGGGTCCATCTTCCGGGCAAGGCGCACCAGGACGATGTCGTCCGGTTCCGCCATGAACCCGGGGTCGCCGACGTCGACGCCCAGCACCTCGTTGCCCTCGAGCAGCCCCTCGGACGTCAGGAAGCCGACCGCGAGCTCTTTCTCGTGCCCCGGCGTGCGCATCGTGACCGCGACGTTCACGGGGGTCTGGCGCGGGCCGGCGGACCGGATCTCCAGGGGCTCCTCACCGACGACGAGATCGTCGCGGAGCTCTAGCTCCGAGCCGCGAACGGCCACGACCTTCGTGCTCGTGACGTGGCGGACGGGCAGGGCGGGGTCGAGCGGCACGGTCACTCGCCGAGTGTAGTCTGGCCACCATGCACGATCCCATCCTGACCGGCCCGGAGCACGCCTTCGTGGCAGCGGCCCGGCGTGCCGTCCTCGCCACGATCCGCCCCGACGGCGAGCCGCGCCTCGTCCCGATCTGCTTCGTGCTCGCCGACGCCGCCGACGATCTCGGCCGCCCGATCCTCTATTCCCCGCTGGACGACAAGCCGAAGGCGTCCGCCGACCCGCACCGCCTGGGACGGGTACGCGATCTTCTCGTCCTCCCGGCGGTGACCGTGCTCGTCGACCGCTGGTCGGAGGACTGGCTCCACCTCGGCTGGATGCGACTCTCGGGCCGCGGCGTGCTCCTGGAACCCGAGCCACGGGAACGCGAGGAGCACGCTGGCGCCGTGACCGCGCTCCGGGCGAAGTACCCGCAGTACGCGGACCACGACCTTGAGGGTCGCCCCATCATCCGGATCGCGATCGATCGAGTCCAGCGCTGGGGCGACGTGGCCCCGGAGCCGCCGACCGGTCAGGCCGTCCCGGGCACGGCCGCTCGGGGCGCGGCCTCGACGACCGACTCCTGACGGCCGAGGATCCACACGGTCACCCCGAACCAGACCACGAAGGCGATGCTGCCCGGGAGCGTCACCGCCAACGGCAGGCCAACGACGAGCGAGGTCATGCTGATGAGCTTGAGGACAAACACGATCGCGGCGAGCCCCGGGTACCAGCGGGGCGTGCTCCGCCAGCCAGCCATCGCGATCGCCAGCGCGAACGCGGCCGGGTAGCCGGCCTCCATCGCGTCCAGGGCGCTGTTGTAGGTGAAGTCCCACACGAAGAAGGTCGGCAGGATGTCGCTCCCCGCGGCGAGCGTTCGGACGAGCGCCATCTCGATCGCGCTCCGGACGAGGAGCAGCGCGGCGGCGACCAGAGCACACGCAAAACCCACGTTCGCCCAGAACGTCGCCGACGCTCGCCGCACCAGCGCCTCCCGAAGCGCGGTCGCGAAGACGAGGAACCCAATGATGACGGCGAACTGGCCGAGCCCGAACGGCAGCAGCACCGAATTCGCGTAGTACGCCTCGATCGCCCCTCGATCCGTCGATCCGGCCAAGCGCTGACCGACGGCCAGTGACGGCCCGATGACCTCGAACGCCAGGATTCCCGCCAGCGTCAACCAGCCGGCGACCGATCCGATCCGGGTTGAAGACATTGATCCACCCTCCTTGGAGACTAGAACGACGTTGTGATAGTAGAACGCCGTTCCAATCTGTCAAGATGGTCGGCGATGGCCGCCGCCACGACACGCCAGCGCATCCTTCGCGCCGCCCGCCAGATGGTGAAGCGCGGGTCAGACCTGCCCGTGGACGAGGTCGCCGCCCGCGCCGGAGTGTCCGTCCAGACCATCTATGCGCACTTCGGCTCGAAGCGCGGACTCATCCTTGCCAGCATCGACGACATGCAGCGGGAGATCGGGCTGTACGAGGAGCTCGAGGCGGTCTTTGCCAGCCTGCACGGCGAAGCCGCGCTCCGGCGGATGGTTGGTGCGACGTTCACGTTGTGGGACCGAGGCTGGCCGCTCGTCGCGTTGACGCTTCGGGCGCGGCGGGTCGACCGGGAATTCGGTGCGCAGATGGCCGAGATCGACACCATGCGCCGAACGCACCTGTGGGCGATCTGCCGGCGGCTCGACGCCGAGGGACGCCTGCGCACCCCGGGCGCGGCGGAGCCAGCGGCGGACATTGCCTTTGCACTGACCACGCCGACGGTCTACGAGGACCTCGTCCACGTGCGCGGATGGCCGTCGGATCACGCAAGCGCGACGGTCGCCCGCATCGTGGTGGACGCGATTGTCGATCCCGCGACAGCCCCGATCACGGAGCCCGCGCCCGACTGGGGCGCGCTCGGGCTCGGCGCGCGAACGCCTTCGCGCTGACCAGGCCGCGCCGGCAGGCATAACTACTATGGTGCCGTAGTAGACTCCCCTACGTCGACGACCCCCGCCGTGGCGGCCCTTGCTCGACGAACAGGCGACCGGTCGATCGTGGTCGCGGTGGCCGTGTGCCACTCCCGGTGGCCGGCATCGAAAGGTAGGGACTCGTGACACGGCGACGGACGGCCAGGGCCGCCAGGCCGCGGGCTCGGAAGTTGGCGCGTGCGGTCCCTGCCAACGCGACCCTGCCGGGCGGTTCGCCCGGGGCGGCGACGCGCGGGCTGCCTCACGCTCAGTCGAAGACCGCCGAGGATGCCGAGCCCCAGGCCCTGGTCGCGACCTGGTGGTTCGACTCCGGCGAGGGATCGGAACCCTATTCGGCGACCGTGCGGTTCACCGGCCGCCGCGTCGGGACCCGCGGCAGCCCCACCTCGAAAGAGACGTTCCTGCAGGACGAGACGATCGAGAGCATCGTGCCCGATAGCGGGCCGGTTTCGATCACGACCTGGGTCTACGGACTCTACGCGGGCGAGTGGGACGTCACCGCACAGCTCACCCACGCCTCCACCGAGAGAACCGGAGGCGGGAAGGGGCACACGAGATCCGTTCGGGGCAGGCTGGTGCAGCCCGCGACCTGGTCGTGGCGCCGCTGGGCGGTGTCAACGGGTTCCGCGAGTCCGGTGAAGACCCGCTGGGCCGTCCTCGCCCCACTCGCCCGACAACCGGCCGTCCTGCCGGGGATCTACACGGCGTTGGGTGTCATCAGCATCCTCGTCGCGGTCGCCATCCAGTCGGCGATCCTGGCGCGTGGGGATGTCTCGGTCAGCCGATCCCTGCTGGTCTCGGGACTCACGATCGCCGCCGGCCTGATCGGAGCAAAAGCGTGGTACGCGGTGCTCCATCCGAAGGAATCGATCATCCGGGGCGGGTGGGCGGTGGATGGCTTCCTGATCATCTTCCCGCTGGTCGGCGCCGTCACGCTGCTCCTCTTCGAGCTGCCGATCGGGATCGTGCTCGATGCCACCGCGCCCGGCGTGTTCATCGCAGTCGCGATCGGGCGGATCGGCTGTTTTCTGACCGGCTGCTGCGCCGGCCGCTGCACCGCCCACCGCTGGGGCATCTGGTCCTCGGATCGACGGGTGGGTGCCCGGCGCATCCCGACCCAGCTGCTCGAGTCGGCGGCCGGCCTCCTGCTGGGAACCCTGACGCTGTTGCTGGTTCTCGGCGGCGTGATTCCCGTCCCGGGCGCCATCTTCCTGTCCGCGTTCGCCGCGTACGCCGTCATTCGCCAGGTCCTCCTCCGGCTGCGAGTTGAACGGCGCAAGGCGGCCGGCACCCTACCGCTGACGGGGGCGGCGGCGGCTGTCGTGGTCGTCGCGGTCGCCGTCATGGCCGCCCTGCAGGCGGCGTGAACGGCCGGTGCTCCTGCCGGCTCCGCTGTCAGCTCCCCGCCACGCTGCCGTACTGGCGGCTACACGGCGAGGTGGCAGGCCACCGTGGCCCCGCCAAGCACAACGACCGGGAGCCACTCAAGAGGGAGCTGGACGGTGTCGTCGGTGGAGATTCCTGCGGCTCGGTCGAGCAGACGCGCGACACGCCGATCCGCCGCGTAGGAGAACGAGACCGGCCGAAGACCCAGATCTCCCTTGAGAAGGGCTCGAGCAAGGGAGCGGGGACTCGATCCGCGACGGATGGCATCCAGGTCCGCGAGCGTCTCGAGGTCCGCCAGGCGGTTGGCGACGATTCTGCGGACGATCGGAAGGCGCCCGAACAGGCGCAGCCACACGCCCAGGCCGGCAGACCTCATCGGAGCTCGAGTGCGCCGATGGTGATCCTCGTGACGGATCACGGCCTTGAGCTCCGTGTCATCGAGCGAAGCGACGAGCGCGGTGCCGACAAAGATTCGGGGTCGGATCGCGCCGATCACGACGGCGTCCGCACCCAGCGCGGGCGTGACGTGGCACGGCACGCCGAAAAGGATCGTCGGGCGGGCGTCCGTTGCGAGGGCCCGGGCCAGTCTCCCGGATGCGATCAGTTCGCGCATGACGAGCACGGCCCAGAGCGCCGCCATCGCCGCTCCACCGATCTCGATTGCGAGCATCGGGTCCCCGCCGACGATGCCCCCGAACGCCGCACACCAGGCGATCGGCCCGAAGGCGACCGCGACGAATGCGCCGATACGCCGGCGCGTCATTCCGCGCCGTCGGCGAGATCGACCAGGCGCTGTCGCGTCTCCCGATCGAGATCATCCAGCCGGACCGCGAAGTGCCGGAGGGCTGCCGTTCCGTAGCGGTCCACCAGGCGGTCCACGGCGAGCCCGCTCAACCGATCGATCAGGTCCGGTTCGGAGCCGACGAGGCGGTAGACGTATTGGCGACCACGGCGATCGCGCGCCAGCACGCCCTTCTCATGCAACCTGCCCATGACCGTCATGATCGTCGTGTACGCGTGGTCTCGCTGCTGCGTCCGTCGCAGGGCCTCGACAACGTCTCCGACGCCCGCCTCGCCGCGACCCGAAACCTCCCGGACGATCGCGGCGGCGAGCGGTCCGAGCACATCTTCGATCCTGGGAGTCCGGGGCACCGCACTACCTCTCGATTTGCTGCGAGCCTACCATTCGATCTCCAATGACGACAGGACCGGGTCCCGTTCGCCGGCAGCACGACCGGAGCGGGCTGTGAGATCCGCCCGTCTCACCCGCGCTGCGATCCTGGCCGTCGTCGTCGCGGCCTTCGTCCTTGTCGCCGAAATGATCCGCCCCGAGGCGGGTCCGGCGCCCGCGACACCGTCGGCTGCCGCGCCCGCCGTTTCCTTCCCCGCGCCGGATCCGATTCCCTGGGCCAGTGTCCGATGGCACGCGGCGGCTGATCCGTTCCCGCGCGGCGATCCGACCCCGCTCCGCATCGACGGCCTCGCCACGGGGAATGGTCTCGTGGTCGGTTGGGGTCGCGTCGAGGCCCACGGCCGCAACCAGTTCAACGACATGGGCGCCGTGTTTGTGTCCGCCGACGGCGAGCGCTGGCGATCGATCGCGCTCGATGACGGCGTCGGGCCGCAGGACACGTCGGAACCGTACGGGGTGAGCGTTGGCCCGCTGGGCCTGATCGCCTATGGCGGCGTGTGCTGCGCCGTCGAGGAGCGCGCGCTGTGGCACTCGGCGGACGGGCTACGATGGACGCGCGTCCGCGTCGAAGGCGAACTCGACGTCCGCGGTTCCTGGATCGCCCGCGTCGTCGGCCTGTCGACCGGCTGGGTCGCCGTCGGGAACACGGGCGATCGTGCGGCGATCTGGACGTCGCCAGACGCCCGGACGTGGCGGGCAGTGGACGCCGCGGCTGCGGGGCTCGGGAAGGGAACCGTCTCCGATGTCGCCGTCGCCGACGGGCGTCTCGTCGCCGTGGGAACGATCGATGACGCTGCCGGCACACATGACGGCGGCGTCTGGGTGTCCGATGACGGGATCGAGTGGTCCCGCGCCGGCGCTGCCGAGCCGAGCCTGACGGGCCCGGACGAGACCGAGCTCTGGCGGGTCGTGCCGTTCGCCGCGGGGTTGTTCGTCGTCGGCAATCATGGCTCCCACGAGGAGCGGGTGCGGTGCGAGCAGCTGCTCGGTGCGGTGGCAAGCCTGGCCGACCAGCCCCCGTCGCCGACTGCGCTCTCCTGCGGCTGGGGTCGCGAGCACCACTGGCTGTCGCCGGACGCCTCCACCTGGCTGCGCCTTCCGCCGCTCGATCCGTTGCCTGGACAGGCTCCGCCTCCCGGGATTCGACTGATCGAGTTCCGCCTCCTGGCCGCAGGCGGACCGGGCCTCATCAACCTGGGCGAGGATTCCCGGCCGCCCGATGGGGACAGCGGGTTGTGGGTGTCGGCGGACGGATCGGCCTGGCGACCGCTCGATCCAGTGGGGCAACTTCAGCCCAGCGCCGTGCAGACTGGCCTGGCCGTGCTCGGGAGAACGATCATCGCCGTCGGGGAGGACGGCGGAGCGCAGCCAGGTCCACCGTTGATATGGATCGGCCAGATTCCGTAGTCGGCCGTCCCACGGACGAGAACTGACCGGTCATCATGACCCTGGCCAGGTCCGACCCCCGTCGTCCGAACGGAAGAACTCCGTCGCGAGCGTGACGAGCGCGATGGTCAGCCCACCGTCCGTCACCGCGATGGCGAGCGGCTGGCCGTCGAACGGAACCTTCGACCAGGTCGCGCCGCCGTCGTCGGAACGGGCGAGGCCGCCCGGGCCCCCGGCGACGAGCGCCGATCCGTCTGCCGTGGCAGCCAGGCTCGCGATCGGGTAGATCTCGGGACTGGCCGTGGCACGCCAGGTCCGGCCGCCGTCGTCCGAGGTCGCCAGACCGCCGGTCGTCACACCGATCAGGCGTGTCCCGGATGGCCCTCCGACGGCGACCGGGAGGAGGATGTTCTCCTGCTGGACCTGCTCCCACGTCCGGCCAGCATCGCGGCTTTCCCACAGCCCGCCGGTCGCGAGATAGGCCCACATCCGGGCCGGGTCGGCCGGGTCGCGGGTGAAGCCGTGGATATCCAGGCTCGGGAGCGCCGCCGGCACGTCCTGCCAGGTCAGGCCGCCGTCCCGACTCTCGGCGAACACGTCGTGTCCCGCGATCACGATCGATCCATCGGTGGCCGTGCCCAGGCTCATCGCGTCTGACCGGGTGCCGAGCGGTTGCCAGCTCCTCCCACCATCGGCGGACGAAAGGATTCCGCCGTGGTGGCCGAACAGGAGGCGTTCCGGGTCACCGCCAACGAAAGCGAGCGAGTGGACGTCCTGGGTTCCCAGGCTGCTCCAGGCCACTGCGGCGCCACCTCCCGGCCGAAGCAGCACGAACATCCCGACGCCGAAGGCGAGGAGCCCGACCAGCACGAAACCCGCCAGCAGGAGTGTCCGGCCGTGTCCGGCAACGGATCGGGCGAGCGCGGGCCGGCGCTTCGATCGCGGTTGCGGCGAGCGACGCGACGCCCGGTTCATGATGGGTGCCTCGATCTCACAGCGGCTGTCGCTCGGGATGGGAACGCATCGCAGGGCTCGGGGCCGCCGGCTTCGAGATTCGGCGCCGCTGTCAACACGCGGCGCAGGCTACGACACGACCGTCGTTGGCGATCCACACCGCCGATCACGGTCGTGGCGTCCAGCCCCGTCGGTGAGGCCTCAGCCACGGGCGATGGGCGCGGGCGCCGAGGCCGCGGCGCCGCCCGACCGCGCGGCGGCGGCCCGCGGCGTCCAGCGGTCCGGACCGTCCTCCACCTCGACGGCGAACGCTTCCAGGAGCCGCCGCGACGCCATCGAGACTTCCAGGATCGCCGCGTCGAACGCGGCCTGGTTTCGCGCCGACGGCGTCCGATAGCCGCTCACCTTGCGGACGAACTGGCGGGCTGCGGCCTCGATCTCACCGGTGGTGGTCGCCGTCTCAGACCGACGGAGGGTCTTGATGCTTCTGCACATACGAGTACGGTACGGCTGATGACCACGGTCCGCCACACCCCTCCGTCGTCCCAGCCTCCCCGGCAGCGCGGGCGCCGCGCCGGCCATGGGTGGTGGCTGCGGCGGATCACCGCCGCACTCGTCGTGGGGCTCACGCTCGCGATCGCTCTCGACGTCGCGCGTGGCGGCGTGACAGCGACGTGGCTGCGCTACGGCGGCGCCCTCGTCTACGTCCCGCGGGGCGAGCGGATCGAGATCCGGCCGGGCCACGCCCTGTATCTCGATTGCCGCGGGAGCGGCTCCCCGACGCTCGTGCTCGACGCCGGGATGGGCGCGGACAGCGCAACCTGGAGCCCGGTCCACGACGAGTTGGCGACGATCACGCGAACGTGCAGCTACGACCGGACCGGGCGCGGGCGGAGTGACGGCGGCTCCGGGACGGACCTGGCCGGGATGTCGGGCGAGCTCGGTACGCTCCTCGTTGCGGCCGGCGAGCACCCGCCGTACGTCATCGTCGGCCACTCGCTCGGGACCGTCGTCGCCCGCGTCCATGCCTCGCTCGAGAGGGACGAGGTCGCCGGACTCGTCCTCGTCGACGGCTTCGACCCCGACATCTTCGACGGGCGCGTCCTGCCCCTCCTGGGACCGCTGCGAGATGAGTACGTCGGCAACACCGCCGGGCTCTGGAACCTCGTCGGGTCGGTCGAGGGGATCGACGTCGACCGAAGCCGGGCGCAGCTGGCGGATGCACAGGTCGAGGGGCTCCCGGTAGAGGTCGTCATCGCACCGCGGTTCGACGATCGACTCGACACCGCCACGAACGACCGAATTGCCGCCTCGGTCGCCGCCGGCTACGAGCAGCTATCGCCCGGCCGCGTCACGCTCACGATCGCGTGGGGAGCCGGTCACATGGTCCAGTTCGATCGGCCCGACCTCGTCGTCGAGGCCGTCCGCCGGATGGTCGCGGTCGTGCGGGGCTGACGGGCCGATCGACGGCCCACCGGGACGTCGTCCCGGGTCTATCCTCCCCTCGTGGACCGCTGGAAGACGATCGTGGAGCCGTTCCGGATCCATTCCGTCGAGCCGGTCCGGATGACCACCGTCGCGGAGCGGGAGCGCGCCCTCGGAACGGCGGGGTTCAACCTCTTCAACCTCCACGCCGACGACGTCCTCATCGACCTCCTGACTGATTCGGGCACCGGTGCGATGTCGCGGGACCAGTGGGCCGCCATCCAGCACGGCGACGAGAGCTACGCTGGCTCGCCGTCCTGGTTCGCGTTCCTCGAGAGTGTCCAGTCGCTCTTTCCGTTCAAGCACGTCATCCCGACCCACCAGGGCCGCGCCGCCGAGAAGATCCTGTTCTCGGTCATCGGCGGGCCGGGCAAGGCGATCCCGAACAACACCCATTTCGACACGACGCGCGCGAACGTCGAGGCGTCCGGGGCGGAGGCGGTGGACCTCGTCATCGCGGAGGGTCGGGACCCATCGGCGATTCACCCGTTCAAGGGCAACATGGACGTCGATGCCCTCCACCGATTCCTTGCCGAGCGGGCGGGGCACGTCCCCGCGGTCTTCGTCACGATCACGAACAACTCGGGCGGCGGCCAGCCCGTCTCGCTGGCGAACCTCCGAGCGGTCCGAGGCGTCTGCGACCGGCACCACGTGCCCCTGTTCCTCGACGCGTGCCGGTTCGCCGAGAACGCCTGGTTCATCAAGCTCCGCGAGCCGGGCCAGGGCGACCGCTCGATCCCGGCCATCGTCCGTGAGATCGCATCGCTCGCCGACGGGATGACGATGTCGGCCAAGAAGGACGGGCTCGCGAACATCGGCGGCTGGCTTGCGATGAACGACGACGCGCTGGCCGAGCGCTGCCGGAACCTGCTCATCCTCACGGAGGGCTTCCCGACCTACGGCGGCCTCGCCGGGCGCGACCTGGAGGCGATCGCCCAGGGTCTGCGCGAGGTCGTGGACGAGGACTACCTGCGATATCGCATCCGGTCCACGGCGTATCTGGGCGACGCGCTCGACGCGGCGGGCGTGCCGCTGGTCAAGCCGTTCGGCGGCCACGCGATCTACCTCGATGCGCGGGCCCTGCTGCCGCACATTCCACCGCTGGAATATCCGGGGCAGGCGCTCGCCGTGGCGCTCTACCGCGAGGGCGGCATCCGCGGCTGCGAGATCGGGACCGTCATGTTCGGACAGCATCCCGACGGTTCGGAGGCACCAGCCGCGATGGACCTGGTGCGCCTCGCGGTCCCGCGCCGAACCTACACCCAGAGTCACATCGACTACACGATCGAGGTCGTCCGCTACGTGGCCGAGCGCGCCTCGGACCTGCGCGGCTACCGGATCGCCTCCGCGCCGCCGGCGCTCCGCCATTTCACCGCCCGGTTCGCGCCACTCGCCTGAGCTCGGGGCCCGGCCCGGACCTACCATGCGGCGATGGCCCGTCGCACGATCGACCTCGACGCGCCGCTGGACCTGCGAGTCGTCGTGGGACCGAACGTCCGGGGTCGTGGAGATCCCACGGGACGCGTCTCCGCGCTCGCGGTCGCGAGAGCGACGCGCACGCCCGACGGACCGGCGACCCTCCTCGCAGAGCTGCGCGGGACGCGGGTGGAGGCCGAGGCATGGGGGCCCGGAGCGGATCGAGTGCTCGAAGGCCTGCCGGCGCTGCTCGGTCTGCTCGATGACCCGACCGGCTTCGATCCGTCCTTCCACCCGCTGATCGCGGACCTCGCGCACAAACGTCCGCACCTGCGACTGGGCTGGACCGGCGCGGTCTTCGAAGCGCTGTTTCCCGCGATCCTCGAACAGAAGGTGACGGGCATGGAGGCAGCCCGCGCGTACCGCGGGCTCACCCTCCGGCACGGGGAGCCCGCCCC
>JBKJVO010000199.1:0-17519 GCA_046717305.1 Candidatus Limnocylindrales bacterium | reverse complement strand
CGCCCGACCTGGATGAGCAGCCGCCCGACGCGGCGGCGGAGGCCGCCCGGGGCGGTGGTGCGCGTGATCGCGGCCAACCGCTCGCTGGCAGCCTCGAGTTCGCGCTCCCGGATTCGCGTCTGGATATCCACCTGTGTCTGTTCGGTCCACCCGTTCATGTGATCGGTTCCTTCGAAGTGCTCGATGTGGTTGATGGGCATCTGCTGTCTGTTCGTCATCTGTCTAACCCTCCGGTCTGAAGATGGGCCGCGGCCACCCGCGGCCCGCAAGCGGCGTCATCCGACGAGGAAGCGCTTGAGGTCGAACGAGGCGTCGTCCAGGCGGTCCCGCCGGAGCGTGTAGTAGATGACCGCGCCTGACTCGACGACGGTCAGCAGCCCGGCGCTCCGGAGCTGGGCGAGGTGGTGCTTGATCGTGGGCTTGGAGAGCTCCAGCTGCTGCGCGATCTCGGTGAGGTAGAGGTCACGCTCGGCAAGGAGCTTCAGGATCCGGAGGCGCGTCTCGTCACCGAGGGCGCGATGGAGCCGGAGGACCTGGAGTGGCGGCGCGAGCGGATCCGCGGCGTCCAGCGCATCGTCCGCAACGGGGTAGCCGAAGAATCGCCAGTCGCTGCCCGCGAGCAGGAAGTTGTACGGTCGCGAGAAGTACGACGGTGCCAGGACGACCCGGCGGACGCCGGCCTCCGGCAGCCAGCGGATCCCGCCAGTCGTCCGTTCGATGAGGTCCGGTCCCGTCAGGGTGGCCCGGTCTCCGGTGCGCAGGTCATAGTCACGGACGAGCATCTCGCCGATCCGGCCCTCGATCGGGCGGAAGATCTCCGCCCATGCCCGCGCGAGACTGACGATCTCGTCATGCGTCGCGGCCGGGTCCGCGAGGAGCGTCAGCCGCTCCTTCTTCTTCCAGTCGGGCAGGGCGATCTCGAGCTCGCGAAGCGCGGCGACGTCACCGGCGAGCGCGCGCTCCAGGAGCGGTCCCGAGGCAGGCTCGGCCGCCACGGCTTCGGAGAAGACGCTCCGAAGGAGGGGAGCCGGCTCGGACAATTCGAAGGCCTCGAGAAGCTCATCGACGGTCGCAACGTCCCGGCGATCCACCAGGAACGCCGCGAGGTGGATCACCAGGTCCGAGTCGCAGATTCGCTTGAAGACATCGCTCTGCGCCTCGGGCAGGGCCGCACGAGCCTCCGTCAGCCAGCGGCGATCATCGGCCGGCAGGTCGTCCGTGGCGCCAGCCTCGCCCGAGAGCGAGAACAGGAAGTCGTACACCGGCCGGACGTCCCATTCGATGACGTGGCCGGCCGCCCCGCCCGTGAAGTCACGGACGGCCGGGCGCGCAGGCGCGTCGCCCGCGTTGGCGACGGCGGCTCGGCGGGTGGCGGGTCTGCCCATGGTCGTGGGCTCTCCTGTGGATGCTGTCCGGTTTCGCTCTTGATGTTAGATAGAAAGCTAACACATGGACGATGGATGTCAAGCGTCGGGTGCGACGCAGTGCTGGGGTACCCTTCGAGGCGTCACCCCATCGCCCTCCCCCAATGGCACCGGAGCCCGCCTGCCCATGCGCGTACCCAGGATCGAGTTCACCGACGAGCGCCTCGCCAACGGCCTTCGCCTCATCGTCGCCGAGGACCATCTCGCGCCGGTCGCGGCAGTCAACATCTGGTACGCGGTCGGGTCCAAGCACGAGCAGCCGGGCAAGACCGGGTTCGCACACCTCTTCGAGCACGTGATGTTCCAGGGATCCGCGCACGTGTCGAAGGCCGAGCATATCGGGCTGATCCAGGCCGTCGGCGGCACGATGAACGGGACGACGTGGCTGGACCGGACGAACTACTTCGAGACGGTCCCATCGCACCAGCTGGAGCTCGCCTTGTGGCTGGAGGCAGACCGGATGGGCACGCTGCTCGATGCGCTCAACCAGGAGAACCTGGACAACCAGCGCGAGGTCGTCAAGAACGAGAAGCGGTGGTCGTACGACAACCGACCGTACGGCTCGTGGAACGAGCGCCTGCTGCGCGGCATCTTTCCGCCCGAGCATCCGTACCACCACCCGACGATCGGCTCCATGGAGGACCTCGACGCCGCTTCATTGGAGGATGTCGGCGCGTTCTTCCGGATGCACTACGCGCCGAACAACGCCGTCCTGTCCGTCGTCGGCGACGTGGATCGGGAGCAGGTCCGGGCATGGGTCGACCGCTACTTTGGGACGATCCCGGCGAACCCTGCCCTGCCGGTGGACCTCGGCGACCTGTCGCTCCCCGCGACGCTCGGGGGCGAACGACGCGAGGTCGTCATGGACCGTGTCCCGCTGCCGCGCATCTACTGGGGCTTTCGCTCCCCGATCTTCGGTGACCCGCGGCTGGATGCACTCGACCTCGCCGGCCAGATCCTGGCCGGGGGGAAGGGGAGTCGACTCCACCGCAGGCTGGTCCGGGAGGATCGCCTTGCCCAGGACGTGTCGCTCTTCTCCCTCGGATTCGTGGGCGGTGCGTCTGTCACCGCGGGCTGGGCGACCGCCCGGCCGGGCGTGGACCTCGAGCGGCTCGAGGCCGTGTACTGGGAGGAGCTGCGCCGGCTCGCCACGGAGCCGCCCACGGCGGACGAGCTCGACCGTGCCAAGGCACTGACGGAGGCGGACGAGCTGGGTGCGCTCCAGCGCGTGGAGGACCGGGCAGACCGGCTCTCGATGTTCGCGACGCTCTTCGACGACCCCGACCTGGCGAACCGGATGCTGCCCCGATACCTGGCGGTCACCGCCGAGCAGATCCGGGACGTCTGCGCGGAGGTCTTCAATCCGGACAACCGCTTCGTCCTGACCTACCTCCCGGCGGATCAGGTGGCCGGTGACGCGGAGGCCGCCGCATGACAGGCAGCCGGGCGGCCGCTCTCGAGGAGCGTCCCGCGCCCGGCATCCCGCGCACATACCGGTTCCCGCCGTTCGCTCGAACCCGGCTCGACAACGGGTTGAGCGTGATCTCCGTTCACCTGGCGGGTCGGTCGCTCCTGGCTGCTTCGCTCGTGATCTCGGGCGGCGCCGCCGACGAGCCGCAGGAGCTGGCCGGCGCCACCGTCCTGATGGCCCGCGCGCTGACCGAGGGCACGGACGACCACGACGCCATCCAGCTCGTCGAAGCCGCCGAGCGACTCGGCGCCACACTCCACGGCGAGGCAGGCTGGGACGGCACGTCCGTCTCGGCCGACGTCCCCGCCGAGCGGCTGCCGGCGGCGCTCGACCTCATCGCGGAGGTCCTCGCCCGCCCGACCTTTCCGTCCGCCGAGGTTGAGCGGCTCCGGGACGAGCGCCTCAACGACATCCTTCAGGCGAATGCGGATCCGCGCCGCCGCGCCGAGGAAGCATTCACCGCGGCGATCTACGCGGAGACCTCGCCGTACCGGCGGTCGGTGGCCGGCATCGCCGAGACCGTCGCTCGGCTGGATGCGGCAACCCTGCGGGCAGCGCTCGCCCGGCGGTTCGATCCTGCCCGGATGACGCTGATCGTCGGCGGCGACCTGGCCGGGATCGACGTGGCCGCGCTGGCGGCCTTGCGGTTCGGGGACTGGCGCGCCCATGCAGATGCCGCCCCCTCCAAATCCGTCGATGCATCGCCGGCGGCGATCGGGCGGCGTCTCCGGGTTGTCGATCGACCGGGATCCGTCCAGACCGAGATCCGCATGGGCCACCCGGGCGTGGCGCGCCTGATCCCGGACTTTCACGCCGTGTCCGTGATGAGCGCCCTTCTCGGCGGCCTCTTCAACTCGCGCCTGAATCGGAAGCTGCGCGAGGAGAAGGGGTACACGTACGGCGCCAGCGCCGGCTTCGACCTCCGTCGCGCAGCAGGTCCCTTCGGCGCTCGCGCGGCCGTGAATACCGACGTGACCGTCCCGGCCGTGCTGGACATCATCGCCGAGCTCGAGCGGATCCGGACCGAGGTCGCCGAGACCGAGGTCGCCGAGGCGCGCGACTACCTGATCGGCGTCTTTCCGCTCCGCTTCGAGACGGCCGGCGCCGTCGTCGGCGCGCTGAGCGGGCTGGTGGTCCAGGGGCTGCCGGACGATGAGTTGACCCGCTATCGACCGGCGATCCAGGCGATCACGACGGACGACGTCCTCGCCGCGGCTCGAGCGCACGTCCGGCCGGACGACGCCGCAATCGTCCTCGTCGGTGAGGCGGACGCGTTCGTGCCCGCCCTTGAGGCCGCGGGCCTTGGTCCCGTGATCGTGGAGCGCGACCCATCCGCGCCGGCCGGTCGGGAGGGGACCGACGACAACGCCGCCTGACCCGTCGGACGCCCGGCCGGTGCCGGCGGGGACCGGCGCGGGGACCGGCACCTTCCCGCGCGTGCTGCGGAGCTTTCCCGCGCTCTCGTCGCCCGTTTACCGGCGGCTCCTGCTCGGAAACACCCTCGCGACGTTGGGCGCCTTCATGCAGGGGACCGCGCAGGGTTGGCTCGTCCTCGAATTGACGGATTCACCCGGGCTGCTCGGTCTCGTGGGTGCGATCGCCGGGCTGCCGACGCTGTTCCTGGCGGTCGTGGCCGGCGTGCTCGCCGATCGTCTGGACCGCCGGCGCCTGCTCGCCTGGACCTATGCCGCAGCAGCGATCGTGGCCGCCATCCTCGCGCTCCTCACGACGACGGGGGCCGTCGCCTACTGGCATGTCGCCGTGGTGGCGTTCGCGGGCGGGGTTTTGATCACCGTGCAGATGCCGGCCAGCCAGGCGATCGTCTCCACGGCCGTCGACCGAGCCGCGCTGGGCAGTGCGATCGCGCTCAATTCCGCCCAGTACAACCTCATGCGAATCATCGGTCCCTCGATCGCCGGGCTGACCATCGCCGCGGGCGGGCTTGCCATCGGGTTCTGGGCGAACGCGGCCGCGCTCGTCGGCGTCGCGGTAATCTTCGCGCGGCTGCCGCTTCCGCCGACCGGGGCAGGCGGCCGGTTCCAGGCCGCTCTTTGGGGCGACCTCCAGGATGGGGTCCGACACGTCGCCCGGGACCCGGTCCTCGTCGTCCTCGTGCTGCTGGCCGCGGCACCGGCGCTGTTCATCTTGAGCTACCTCACGTTCCTGCCCGTCTATGCGCGGGACATCCTGGCGATCGGCGCCCCGGGACTGGGGCTGCTGACGGGCTCGATCGGGATCGGCGCGCTCACCGGCGCGCTCACGATGGCCTCGCTTCGGCCGTCGGGCGGCAGCAGCCGGCTCCTGCTCGGTGGCCTGGTCGCGATGTCGCTGGCGCTGACGACGTTCGCGCTCTCCACGTCCCTGCCGGTGACGTGCGCGGCCCTGGCGATCCTCGGCGCGAGCCAGGTCGCCTACTACTCCACAACGAACACGCTTTTGCAGGTCCGAGTCCCCGCGCGCATGCGAGGGCGCGTCCACAGCCTCTACGTCCTCACCTCGATCGGCTTGATGCCGGTCGGCAACCTGATCGCCGGCGCGGTCGCGGAACGAACCGGCGTCCCGGCGGTCCTGGCGTTCGGTGGCTCGATGACCTTCGTGATCGTGATCCTCGCCGCGCTCGTCCGACCCGAGCTCCGGCACCTCCGGCCGGACCGCCCTCCAGAGGGTCCGGCTCCCGGCCACTGAAACCTTTCCAGGGCAGCCTGCCTCAGGCAGTTGAAGGGACCGGTCGTGGAACCGGGGGGACACGAGGGACGAATTCAGATGATGGAACGAATTGGCGTGCGGACCGTCCGCACGGTGGGCGTCGCGGCTGTGAGCCTCCTGCTCGTCGTCGGCGGGGCCTTTGCCGCGGATCAGCTTGCAAATCCGGGCGGCGCGAGCGATGACAACGCGGCGCCGACGCTGACGGTCGAACCCGAGTTCACCGATGACTCCGAGTCCGGCGACGACGCAACCGAGAGCCCGGACGCCACGGACGAGCTTGAGGACGACGCCTCGGCCTCGCCCGACGCGACCGACGACGACGGCGACGACGCGACCGACGACGACGCCTCAGCCTCGCCCGACGCAACCGACGATCACGACGATGACGCGACTGAAAGCCCAGAGGCTTCGGACGACCACGATGGTGACGACAGCTCCCCGGAGCCGTCGGATGACCACAGCGGCCCTGGCTGACCTCGTTCCGTCGGGCACGCAGGAACGTGACGAACGGCTCCCCGTGGTCTCCAGCGGAATCCGTCACGATGGAACTCACCCCGTCCGGCATGGCGCCGGAGGGATCGGAACCGTGGGGGCGACCCATCGACCGATCGACGGCCGGCCGTGCCGCCGCCTCGCCGAACGATGAGCCCGCGATCGCCGCGGCCGTCCTCGCCGGCGACCGCGATGCCTTCCGGCTGCTCGTGGACCGGGAGTCCGCCGCGGTCATCCGCGCGTGTCACCGCGTTCTCGGCGACCTCGGCGAGGCCGAAGACGTCGCCCAGGAGGCCTTCGTGACCGCCTATCGCTCGCTAGCGACGTGGCGCGGCGATGGTCCATTCGGAGCCTGGCTGGCGCGGATCGCGCTCCGGCTGGCCATCCGCCAGGCGGCCCGGCGCAAGACCGTGGCGTGGGCGAAGCCGGCACCCGGCCAGGATCATGATGACCGACTCAATGCCCTTCCCGCCGGCCGGGGCACGGATCCCGAGGGGGTCGCCCTTCGCGGCGAGCGACAGCGGACGGTCCGGGACGCGGTGTCCCGGCTCGACGAGCCGTACCGTGAGGTCGTCGCACTGCGGTTCTTCGCCGAGCGGTCCCTGGACGAGATCGCGATGATCACGGGGCGCCCGCTGGGGACCGTGAAGACGCACCTGCATCGCGGGCTGATCCGGCTTCGCGGCCGGCTGGACGAAGGAGGAGCCCGATGAGCCTGACCCCCGGCTCCTTCCGTCCGAACGAGCTCGTTGGCGCCGATCCGGCACCCAGCGACGCCGACCTTGCCGCGACGTACTCGATGGCGCGTGAGCTCGAGGCGGCGCTCCCGGCCGAGGCCTCGGCCGCAACGCCCGGCTTCGCCGATCGGGTGATGGCCGCCGTCGCGCTCGAATCGGCGCCGCAGCCGGCGGGGTTCCTCGCCGCGCTCCGCGTTCGTCCCGGTCTGGCCGGTCTGGCAGGTCTGGCCGCGAGCGTCCGCGAGGCGTGGGCCGTCGCGACCCGCGGTACGGGTCGCCCCTTCGGCGCGCGCGGTCTCGCGCTCGCCTACGTATTCGCCGTCGTCGTGATCGGAGCCTCGCTCACCGGCATTGTTGCGTACGGGGCTGCCGGTGCGCTCGGGTTCCTCGACGGTGATGCCTCGCCGACGCCGGCGGTCATCGAGCCGTCGCCGACCCCATCTGCACCGGTTGGCCTGCCATCGCCGGAACCCACCAGCAGCAGCGACCCGGAGCCGAGCGGCAGCGGGGAGCCCGCACCGAGCGGCATCGGCGAGCCCGACCCCTCGGACGATCAAGCGACCGCGTCGCCGAGGGCCACGACCGGTCCCGGCGTGACGCCGCCGCCGGCCTCCTCGATCGACCCCGGCTCGTCGCCGTCGCCGAGCGCCGACGATGGCTCGTCGCCCAACCCGAGCGATACGCCGGGGCCCTCCGATACTCCGAAGCCGTCCGCGACGCCGAACTGATCCGGCGGAATCGGCAGCCGCTACTTGACCAGGCCCTTCAGGGCGAGTTTGTAGTACTTGTTGGGGTCGTACGGCATGTCGAGGATCGCGGCGCCGCCAATCTGGAAGGTCCACGCGATGATCTGGACCGCGGAGCAGTTGAGGCTGCCGCTGATGTCCGGAGTGCAGCCCGTCGAGACGGAGCTGCCGGTGAGTGACACATCGCCACCCGCGCTGTAGACCGTGCCTTCGAGATTCGTGCTGACGCCGCCCCCGATAACAATGTCCGCGCGCCCCTGGTGGGCCCCGCTCGCCTTCCCGTCCTGCCACAGCAGCATGCCGCCGAACCGGCAGCCGGTGGTGCTGTACGGCGGGCAGGGCACGGTTCCATCCAGACCCAGGAGGCTGATGGAGCCCGTTCCGCTCACGTCGATGTCCTGCTGGCATCTCAGGCCGCTGGCGCTGCCGGCAACGCACTGCGCGGCATACGTTGGAACGTCCGTCCCGAAGATCAACACTCTCCCGTTCGCGGAGTCCAGCGTGCCGCCTGTCTGACTGATGCCGCCGCCGGCGATGATGTAGATGCCCGGGTTGAGCGTGATTTGCGCGTTGTTCCTGATCTCCCAACCGCCATAATACGTTCCAGGCCACAGCGTCACCGGTGAGTTGATTTTGCAGCTCTCCGGGCTGGCCGCCGTGCCGGCGACGCCCGTCGGACACCCCGCCGGCGCGCCAGCGACCGGTGGCAGGACAATGGAGAGCGGATCACCCACGTATCCGCCCTGCTCCTGGACGTCGCTGATGGCGGGGGCGACGTTGCCCGAGTACGTGCAGGCGCCCTGGACGCTCAGGCCGGGCGCGATGACGGTAGTGTTGGATCCGTTCACCTCGAAGGCGCCCTTCGGATCCTTCCCGCATACGTCGTTGGCGCCATAGGGCGTAGAGCCGCAGTCCGAGTTGACCTGGATGTATCCGCCGGGATCGGTGACCCCCGGCGCTGGATAGATCCTGATGCCACCTCCGCTGCCGCCACCGTTGATCTTCGCCGCAGCGCCGCCGCCGCAGCCCTGATCGGACAACGCCACGAGGCTGCTCGAGCCACCGGTGCCGTCGTCGTTGGCGGCGACGGCGGAGGTCGCCACGTTGAAGGTGGCAATCCCGATCACTCCGGCCAGCAGGCTTTGATGCGGCTTGCTGATCGTGACCTCGACGTACCGCCTGTTGCCTGCGTACTCACCGGCGGCCCGGCTCGGCGGCCAATGAACCGTCAAGGTCGAGCCGTCCTTGTTGCCGCCGGGTTCGCAGGCGGCATTGTTGTCCGCCCGGGTGGCGTTGAACCCATTCTGGACGGCATAGAAACACGCGGCCGTCCACATCTTGCCGTTGTCGGGTGTCGGCTTGATGTATCGCGCTGCAGCGAGCGCGCCGGGGTCCGCCGCGTTCTGCTGCTGACGGCGCTGCATGAAGACCATCCCCAGATCAACGACCAGGGAGCCGATGAGCAGGAGGACGATGAGTCCGGCCGCGAAGACGACGAGGATCTGGCCGCCCTGACCCTGGCCATGGGTGCTGTCGTTGGTTCTCATTGCTGGCGATGGATGACCTCCGTGATGACGGCCTTCATCGTAATGCTGGATGGAATGAGCAGGAATCCGGCGAGCGGCGGCGCCCACTCGAAGCAAGCGTACGCCGTGACCTGATTGCCGGGGATATCGCTGGCAGGATCGTCGGCCGTCGTCGTCAGTCCATTGCCGCACGGCAGGCTCCCAGCTTGCGTTGTCGGGTTGTAGCCGGAGATCGTGCATTGGACGAACTGGTTGGCGACGCCGGCCTCAGCCGGCGGGTGATCCGCGATCGGAAACCCGGAGGCCGCAGAGTAGTCAGCGTAGCTTCCGATGGTAACGTTCGGCCTCACGTACCCGGACCAGCAGGCGTTGACGTGGACGCCGGCAGGATCGGTGCCCCAGACGCTCCCGCGAGCATGAGCGACCATCTTGGGCCATCCCTGGGCGGGACCGTCGCAGTGGAGCGGCGCCGCCGGGTAGGACGCCGGCGGCGCGTCGGGATCCCGCCAGCTCGCCGTGGGGCAGATCGCCGTCGAGCTGTGGATGGCGGCATAGCGAGCGGCCTCGCGAGCGACATTGGTCAGCTGCTGCTGGTAGAAGACCCACAGTCCGATCGAGATGATGCCGAAGATGAGCATCATGGCGAACGGGATCACGAGCCCGAACTCGGCGATGCTCTGCCCGCCGGTCGCCCCGTTGCGCCCGCTCGTGGGATGGCCGTTGCGATCGGACATCAGTAGTCCGCCACCGTGAACGAGCGGACCCGCTGGATGTAGAAATTGCCGGCCAACGGGGTCAGTTCCCCGCCGATGAATGGGATCGTCACGGCAAAAATCGTATCGAACCGATAGCAGACGCGGACCTCGACGTACCGGCTTGTCTCCGTGCCGCCGGTCTGGGCGTTCGAGATCGGATCCAGCAGGGCGCCGCAACTCAAGGGGACGCCGCTCGAGGAGTTGTAGACGTTGTTGCAGATCGGATCAAGGCCGTCGTGGACGCAGACCTGTGTCGGGATTCCGTCGCACTGGATCGCCGGTCCGTTGTAGGTCACGTTCGCGAGCCCGTCGGCCTCGTCGCACACGGACGACCACGCGTGGGCGTGGATCGCACCGTAGTCCACGGGAGGGGGGGGTGCCCGCAGGTACTCCTGCGCGGCGACCTCGGCCGCGATCCGGGCAATGGATTCAGTGCGCACAGCCGCGGCAAAGAACCGGCCGAAATCGGCGACCGTCAGCAGGATGAGCAGCAGGAACGGAACGACGAGCGTGAACTCGGCGAGGCTCTGCCCACGCTGACTCGAGCGTCGCGGACGCCGCGGCAGGAGCCACGCCAGCGGGCGCGCCCCACGGCGGCGCAGGCGACTCCCCCCTGTCATCACGGCCAGACTCTAGCGCGCAGGACCTTGCAGCGGCAATGTCTCTGGTGCGCTGACGCACCGGGCGGCGTGGCGGTACGCTGACCGGGTGATCGTGATCTGCGGCGACCTGGGCGGAACCACGACCCTCGGAACATCCGCATCGATCGCAGCGGTTCGTGCCGTGGCAACGGGCGCCGCCGTTCAGGTCGTTGGCGTGGCTCACAACGGCGGCCGAGCACGCCAGCTGGGCCGGCGCGGCGTTGATCGCGATCGGGAACCCCGATGCCGACGACACCGCAGCAATGGACCTCCCCGAGGGCGCGATCGTGCTGGATCCGCCGACGACCCATCCCGACGGAACGTTCGCCGGATTCGTCGGCGCCCTGGCCCCCGGCTCGACGCCGGAGCGACACCCGCGGATGCCTGGGCGGCCACGACACGCCAGCTGGCCACCCACGACGTCAAGGGATCGCCCGAGCCATCCAAGGTCGCCGAGCCGACCGCGTCTGTCAAACCCAGAAGAGCAACGGGCCTGAGGCCTTCGATGCCCTCGAGACGGTCGCGCCCGGCGGCCTATCGGGTCCTCGCCCGAGGAATCGGACGACAGCGGCGCATCGCCCTCACCGAGCGACGACGACTCGCCAGCGGAGCCGAGCGACACGCCACGTCCCTCGGACACGCCGAAGCCGTCCCAGACGCCCAACGGAATCGAACGAGCGGAGCCGGAGCTCCGCTCGTTGTCGTCCGCTCGCACGCGGCCCGGGCGTCTACTCGACGAGCCCGGTCCCGCTCAGCTTGAGCGCCTCGTCCGGGTTGTAGGAGATCGAAAGCGTCCCGCCGCCGCTGACCTTGAATGTCTGGCAGATCACCTGCGCATTCAGGACCTCGCCAGTTCCGTTCCCGGCGTATTCGAACGCGGCCTTGGGCAGGTAGAACGTTCCCTGGATCGTCATCCCCGCGTTGCCCGTGAGTTTCACGGGAATATTCGTCTGGTCCGCGATTCGTCGATCCTGGAACAGGATCAGCGTCGTGTAGACCGGCCCGGAGTAGCCACGGATCTTGACGATCCCACCGGTGTTGTTCATGTCGAACATGCCGGCGCACGCCGTGCCGCCGCTCGTCCCGGCCTCGCAGCCCGCGAAGTCCTTTGGATTGTGGGAGTTGAAGACCATGATCCCGCTCGTGGTCGTTCCGCCGTAGGTGGTGCCACCGGTATCGACCGTGTAGACGTCGACGTTGCCGCTCACGGAAAAGCCGCCACCAGCCATGTAGTAGAGACCGGGTTCCAGGTAGACGACCAGGTGCTGGCTGGCATTCGTCTGCTTGATAGAGATCCCGCCGTAGTAGACGCCGGGATACAGGCGCACGACATTCGTTCCGTTCGCGCCGGGCTCCAGGTTGCAGGTCTTCGGCGCATTCGCCGTGCCGGCCCTCGACTGACGTGGACACTGCTTGAACTTGGTGTTGCCGTTGTCGACAGCACCGCTGACGACGACAGGGGCTGCTGGCGGATCCGGAACGGCTGTGCCGCCGATGAGAGGCGGCATCAGCCCGCTGAGGGGATCCGAGATCGAATCGGCACTGGGATCGTCGCCTCCCGCGCACATCGGGCCGGGGCTGCTCGGACCGTAGTCGATGCCGCCGCTCGACTGGCACTGACCCCGGAAGTCCGGGGTGATGGCGTTGCCGTCGAACGCGAGGCTGCCGGTAGGTCCGCATTCTCCGGTCACCCTGACGTCGCCCTCGATCGTCACGGTCCCGGAGCCCGTGATCCAACCGTCCTTGTTGCAGTCCTTGCCGAGCGCGAGCAGGGAATAGGGGAGGGCGTAGCCAGAGGTGTTGGCGGCCACCCCCATCGCCGCGATGCGAAAGCCCGTCAGACCGAGGACCCCGGAAAAGAACGAATTCCGATTCGTATCGACCGTGACCTGGACGTAGCCGGGGAAGCCCTGGAAAGCCGACGAAGAATCCGGGGGGATGTTGATCGTTGCCTGGGTTGCCGGATCGTAGCCGTGGATCTGGATGATCTCTGTCGCGGCGTCGACGGCCTCGGGGCAGTTCGCGACGCTCGGTGCGGCCTTGCAATTCGTGGTCGTCAGCCAGCGCGCGGCGGCAAGAGCCGCCGAGTCGGCGACGTCCTGCTGCTTCCGCCGGTCGAAAAGGTTCTGCCCGACATCGAACACCAGCGCCGCGACCGCCAGGATACCGATCAGGCCGAACGCAAAGATTGCGAGTGTCTGCCCGCGCTCGTCCCGCCGCGAATCAATGATTGATGACAAGGCTGGATCCTCCGATCATGGTGAACGTGGGCAACGGCACGATCCCGAGAAGCGGTCGGTAGATGTAGGTGATCGTAACCACCACGGTTTCGTTGCGGTCGTTGCTTCCGTCGCCGTCAGCGCCTGGGCAGTCGCCGATGTCGCCATCGTTGGCACACCACTTCACCGTGACCGCGAAGTCAGTCGGACCCGAGTCCGGGACGGCCACCGCATGGGCCTTCACCCGGGGGACGACGTAGATTTCCCCGGTCGGATCGCATGGGTTGGACACGCCGTAGGCAATCGGGAATGGTCCGCTCGGACATTGCGACGCCGCGCCGTGGACGATCGCATAGCGGGCTCCCTCGCGAGCCGCATTGTTGAGAACCTGCGTTACGTAGACCGCGCGCCCGAATTCAATGATCGCGAACAGGATCAGAAAGAAGATCGGCGCGACCAGAGCGAACTCGAGAAGGGCCTGTCCCCTCGAGCCGGATCGGTCCTTCGCCTGGCGTCGACGTCCGTGCATGATCAGGTGCCCGTCAGGTCACTGACCGCGAACCACGATTCGCGGGTGATGTCGAGCGAGTTCGGGATCGGCGGGATGGCGAGGAACGGCCGGAAGGTGAACGTCACGGAGACGTGGACGACGCATGGGTCGGTCAAGCCGATCCGGCCGGCGCATTCGTCCTGAGGCACCGATGGATTCACGACGTGATAGGGGCTCGATGGGTTGTTCCTGCTGAGGATCTCCCAGCTCACGGTCGGATTCTCCGAGCAGGTGCCGGAACTGTTGGTGAACCCCTGCAGCTGTGCGGTCGCCGCGCAGGCCCGTCGCCGGATTTCCGCGTCGTTCAAGGGCCAGGGACTGTCAGCCGCGGCCCACCGATCAGAGCCGAGAAACGCCCCGTAGTCGGCCGCTTCTCGCGCCGCCGACTCGGTCCCGACCGCTGCTGAGAACAGCCGACCAAAGTCGGCAATCGCGACCACGATCAAGAACATGACCGGGACGACGAGCGCGAACTCGGCCAGACCCTGTCCGCGGTCCCCGCGATGGCGGCGACGGAAGGGATGGAGACGGGCCCGAAGGCTGGCCCCGTTGACGCGAATGCGGCGAACCCCTGTTGTCACGGCCCAGACGCTAGCAGTCGGGACCTTGCGTGAGCAATGTCACTGGAAGTACCACAGACCTCACTCGAAGGTACCCTTCCGCACATGATCGTGGTGTGCGGCGAGTTGACCGGCAAGCTCATGGGAGGCGCGTCGCCGGCTGCCGTAGCTCGTGCTGCCGCCGCGGCCGGGGCGACCGTCCAGGTCGTCGGCTTGGTTTCCGACGACGCCGACGGCGATCGGCGCCTACTCGAGTTTGCCGCGGCCGGGATCGGGCACGTGGCGGTGCTCCGGGGTCCGGCGCGTGAGCTCGAAGCCGCCGATGTCGACCTGGCCCTTCGCTACCTGCCCGAGATCCGTGTGATCGTCACCGTGGGGGTGCCGCCGGCGATCCTGGCGACCGCGTCGGAGCATGCGAGCTGGTCGGGGGCCGCCCTCGTCGCCGTCACGTTCGCGGCGCCTGGTGCCGCCGGCGATCAACCCATGTTCTCCGAGGGTGCGGTCGTCCTGGAAGCGCCGCCGAGCGACCTGGACGGGACGTTCGCGGGCTTTGTCGGGGCCTTCGCTGCGAGGAGCGACGCAGGGGCCACCCCGGCCGACGCCTGGGCGGCTACGACCAAGGCTCTGGCGGTGGACGCGGTCTAACGGTCGGACGCCTCGCGTTCCGCGACGCCGTCCGTCGGGGTGAGAGGGAGGGGGAACGGAACGTCCACTGGCTCCGCGAGCGGCTCGATGAGGCCCGGTCCGTCGTTGCGAACGTCGTTCACGGCGCGGCTCACCGGGTAGGCGGCGAGCGATCCGTCCGCGGCCGGCACGAGGAGACCCTGGAGCTCTCCCGGATCCGGGAGAGCCGGATCGAGCCAGCGGTCCCAGACCTCGGGTGGAATGACCACCGGCATCCGGTTGTGGATTGACCGCAGGAGGTCGTTCGAGCCCGTGGTCACGATCGTGAACGTCCGCCGGACATCGTCCGTTTCGGGGTCGCGCCAGCCCGCCCAGAGACCGGCCAGGGCGAACGGGCGGCCGTTCAGGGCGGCGATCCGGAACGGCTGGCGGATCTTCCCTTCACGGCGCCACTCGTAAAACGAGTCCACCGGGACGAGGCAGCGACGGCGACGGAAGGCGTCGCGGAAGGCGGGCGATGACGCGAGGGTCTCGGCGCGAGCGTTGAACATCCGGTTCCCGATCTTCGGGTCCTCGGCCCAGTGCGGGATCAGGCCCCACCGGTACGCCGTCACGGCGCGCCGCTCCTCGCGCTGGACGACGACCGCGGCCTCGTCCGTGGGCGCGACGTTGTACCGGCCGCCGGGCGCGTCGGCAAGGTCCTCTGCCTCGAAGATCTCGGCAAGCTCGGAGGTCGGTCGCTCCTGAGTGAAACGTCCACACATCGTCCGTCTAGTATCGTCGGGCCGATGGACCAGCATCCTGCGGGCGATGGCCCGATCGATTTCGACGCCGCCCTCCGATCGGTGGGACCGCTCGCCTGGCCGGCTGCCGTGGCCCTCGTGGAGCGCGGGCGAGAGCTCCTGGAGGAAGGCGAGTTCGAGCCCGCCGCCCGGCACTTTCAGCGAGTCACCGGCTTCAATGATCCGGCGGTGACCGCTTCGTCCCTTCTCGGACTCGGCGAGGCGCTCTTCCGATTGGACCTCGAGGACCAGGCGCTCGGTGCGTGGCAGGCCGTCCTCCAGCTGCCGGAGACGCCGAGCACGTACGCAGCCTGGCGCAACGTGGCGGCCGCCCGCGTCCGCGCGGGCGAACTTCGCGAAGCGATCGCGGCCTATCGCGAAGCGGAGCGGCGAGCACCCACGGAGGATCGGGCGGAGATCGCGGCCAGGCTCGGCTGGCTCACGAAGGAGATCGGGGACGCCGGCGGCGCACGCCGCTACTTCGCGCGGAGCCGGAGCGACGGGCCGGCCGTGCCGCTGTCGTACGTCGTCCTCGGCCTGACCGTCATCACGTCGTTCATCGCCCTCTCGACGGACGGGTTCTCCGTGTTCGGCGGCCTGCAGCTCGACAAGACCGCGCTGGCGAACGGCGAGCTGTACCGGCTGTTGTCGGTCACGCTCGTTCACGCGAACCTCGTCCACCTGGCGTTCAACATGTATGCGCTCTACCTGCTCGGTCCCCTCGTCGAGGGGATCTGGGGGACGGCGACGTTTGCGGCCTTCTACGTGCTGACGGCGGCAGCGGCCTCGACAGCCAGCTTCATCGCCTCGCCGGGCGACAGCGTCGGCGCGTCCGGGGCCATCTTCGGCCTCGTCGGCGTGCTCCTGGCCGGCACGCGGATCCATCACCCCGTGCTGGACCGCCGCGCCCGCGGAATCGTGCCGCAGCTCGGCTCGATCGTCCTGGTCAACCTCGCCTTCGGCTTCCTGATGGCCGGGACCATTGACAATGCGGCCCACCTCGGCGGTCTCGCCGCGGGCCTGTGGCTGGGGCTGTTCGTGCCGCCCGGCCGCGTTCGGACGCTGCGCACCTTCTGGCAGGGCGGCGTGGGCGGACGCGGCGGCGTGTCGCCGATGATCGCGGCCGCCATCGGAATGGCCGCACTCGTCGCCGTGATCGTCGCGGGCCTCGTCGTCGGGGGTTTCGCGCCCCTCAGCTCGACCTAGGCGGGATTGATGTTCGCGACCCTCCTCGGTGGCCTTCCACGGCCGCCGCTTTCCGAGCCCGTCGCGAGGCGATCCGAGGATCCCGCTGTCCTCGATGCCCTCGTCGCGCGCGTTGTCGAGGCGCAGGAGATGGCCGGACTGGAGCCGGTGACCGACGGGCGCCTGCGTTGGCGCGGACTCATCGGGCCGCTCTCGGGGCTCGTCGGGCTGGCTGCCCCCGACGAGGACGGTGGAGCTGCGGCGACGGCCCGGTCGCTCCCGGCGTGGACGCGGCCGTTGACGGTCGACGCATGGCGCTTCGCGGCCGGGACGACGTCCAGGGCGGTGAAGCAGGCGCTGCCGGGTCCCTACACGCTCGGACGGCGCGTCGTCCCGGGTCGCATGCACCGAGCGCGAGCGGCCGATGTCCCGGATCGTGCGGCCCTGACGATGGCGTTCGCGGCCGCCCTGCGGGCGGAAGTCCTCGCGCTCGCCGAGGCCGGCTGCCCCTTCGTGGAGATCGAGGAGCGCGACGCGCACCTGATCGGCGACGACGTGGCCGAGCGACGACTGTTCCGCGCCGCGCATCTCGCGCTGACCGATGGGATCGCCGGGGTCCACCTCTCGCTGGCGATCGTCGGCGGGAGCGCCGATGGGGCCGGTGCGGACACGATCCTGGCGGCGCCCTACGCAAGCCTTGCCGTTGATCTCATCGACGGCCCGGATAACTGGCGTCTCGTCCGCGATGTCCCGGGCGATCGAGGGATCGTCTGCGGGGCGCTGTCACCGCGCGTTCCGAGCGACGACGGTCCTGAGCTCCTCCTGTGGGCGGCGAGCTATGCGGCGTCGTCCAACGCCCGCGGGCGAGACCGCGTGGGCCTTGCGACGGCCGGGAGCCTGACGGGCCTGTCCTGGGAGCACGCGGCGCGGAAGATCGGGCGCCTTGGCGAAGCGGCCCGCCTCGCGGCGCTGCCGGCCTCCGAGGCGGCCCCGCTTCTGGACCCACGGGCAATCGACATCCGGAGTGCGGCCGCCGGCCGCTACGTCCCGGAGCGTCGCTCCGGCCGTCGTCGGCCTACCCTGACGGCGTCCATCACCAGT